>JAVWBZ010000062.1:0-8113 GCA_036649255.1 Bacteroidales bacterium | reverse complement strand
TTTAACAGGACGAAACAGATAGATCATCAAAGGAATGGCTATGATTTCGAAAATAAACAGATTTAAACCAATAGATTTTTCCTTGAAAAGCAACGCGAACAAGCAAGCCATTCCAAGTACTAAAAAGAGAAGGTTTCTTTTTTTCATATGTGATTAATTTGTCATTTATAACGTGACCCAAAAGCCTTTATTTTGTAAACTGAATAGATACGGATTTTTTTTATCTTTGCTTTCCTAAAAAATATATTCAACTATGAAAAAAACAGTCTTTATTCTTATTTTATCTATTACCGTTTCAACCCTTTTTGCACAAATTTCCCTGATTGATCTAGAAGGTTATTTTAAAGGGAAATATGCTACAGATTATCTTCAAAATTTGAGTTGGCGCCCCCAAAGCAATCAATACTCTTATGTCGAAAATGATTCACTGATCTTATGTGATGCTAACACTCAAAAGCACACCACCTTTCTGACTGTGAAAAAATTAAAAGCAATACTGCAAGAAGATAATTTTAATAAAATTCCTTATTGTCAATGGATTACAAACAACTCTCTTTATTTCCCTTCCTTGAATAAAATGATTTCATTTGATCAGACAGGTAATTTTTTGGAGAGTCAAACCTTTCCTGCTCAAAATATTATTGACAAATCCATAAAAGATAGATTGTTTGTTTGTAAAGAGAATGGTACAGTATATGTACAATCTTATCTGAACGATTATCAGAAAATGTTACTTTGTCCCGATACCGGTAAAAATATTGTTTTTGGGGAAGCGGTTCACCGCAATGAATGGGGAATTAATGAAGGGCAATATTTTTCTCCAAAGGGTCATTTTATCGCTTTTTATCGGATGGACGAAAGTATGGTGGAGGATTATCCCTTGGTGAATACTTCCATGGATATTGCGATGGTTGAACCTATGAAATATCCCATGGCCGGCAGAAAAAATCACGAAGTGAAAGTGGGTATTTTTGATGTGAAAGCCTCTGTTGCAAAACATCAAACCGTTTATCATTACATAGAAACTGATTGGAATGATGGTGAATTTTTGACCTGCGTTACTTTTTCTCCAGATGAACAATTTTTATATATTACCCATCTGAACCGAGCTCAAAATCATGCCAAACTTGTTCAATATGATGTCAATACAGGCAAGAAAATCAAAGTGTTGATAGAAGAAAAAGATCCTCGATATGTAGAACCGAACAAGCGTATAATTTTCCTAAAAGATCAGCGTTTTATCTGGCAAAGCGATCGCGATGGCTGGAACCATTGTTATTTGTATGACTCCAACGGGAAACTTATCAAACAATTAACCAAGGGAAATTGGGAGGTAACCAGTGTTTTGGGGATGGATTCCAAGGAAGAATGCCTTTATTTTATAACACCTTATAAACAGCCTGTTGATCGATATGTATACAGGATAAACATGAAAAACGGGGATTTGCAAAATCTAACGTTGGAAATGGGGACACATACTCCTTTTTTCAACGATGAAATGAGCTGGTTTATTGATTATTATACCAATTTAGAAACCCCTTTGAAAATCTTTTTAAAAAGTAGCAACGGCAAAAAATCGAAATTACTACTTGAATCGAAAAACCCGTACAAAGCTCATCAGTTAGGCAAAAACTCTATCTTTACTATCAAAAACAAGCAAAACGATGATTTGTATTGCCGTATGATCTTACCACCTCATTTTGACAGTACCAAAAAATATCCTTGCATTATTTATGTATATGGAGGACCCCATTCTCAAATGGTTACCAATACATTTATGTCGGGAGGGAGTTTTTTATACTATTTATCACAACGGGGTTATATTATTTTTACCTTGGATAATCGAGGCACGAGCAATCGCGGAGCTGAGTTTGAGAAAACCATTCATCGTCGATTGGGTGTTTTGGAAATAGAAGATCAGATGTGCGGAGTTGATTATTTAAAGTCACGACCCTATGTGGATTCAAATCGTATAGGATTAGATGGTTGGAGTTACGGAGGATTTATGATTTTATCTTTGATTACGACCTATCCCGATGTTTTCAAGGCGGCCAGTTGCGGAGGCCCTGTGGTAGATTGGCGCTGGTACGAAATCATGTACGGAGAACGTTATATGGATACTCCAGAAGAAAATCCGCAAGGTTATGTAGATGCCGATATACTACCCAAAGTGAAAAATATCAAGACCAATCTATTGGTTATGCACGGAGCCCAAGATCATACTGTGGTTTGGCAACACACGTTACGACTGCTAGATCAGGCAATTAAAGACGGTATTCAGTTGGAGTATTTTGTATACCCCTCTCATGATCATAATGTACGGGGAATTCAACGGGTGTATCTTTGGAAGAAATTGGAACATTTTTTTGAAACAGAACTTTAATTTTCGATATTATTATCAGATTTCCAGCGAATTACATATTTTTTGAAACGCTACTTGCGCATGACGTTTTTCCGCATCAATGGTTTGTCCTCCAATGTGCGGGGTAAGGATTACGTTTTCCAAAGAGGCCAGTTCTTTCATTTCGGGCTCCCATTCTTCCATCGCACTATTTTGTAATCTTACATTTTCAAACTCAAGTACATCCAGACAGGCATATTGCATATGTCCCGACTTTAGATAGGGTATAATATCTTTGGTTTTGACCGTTTTTCCACGTGACGAATTAATCAAAATAAAAGGATGGAGTATTTTTTTTATCAATTTATCATTGATAAAATATTTATTTTCAAGAATATAATTGATGTGAAGAGAAATGACATCACATTTTTCAAGTAATAGATCCAAGGGAACTTCTTCTATGAAATCATCGTTAAATCCAATATTAAATTTGTCGTAAACATAAATTTTACAGCCAAATTGATGAAGTATCTTTGCAAAAGCCTTACCAGTATGACCATATCCGATAATACCATAAGTTCTAGAATTCAATTCACAACCTTTATTTTTTTCGCGTAACCATTGTCCTTGACGAACTTCTTCATTGGAAACGGGAATATTTCGGATCGCTCCAAGCAACAAGCCCAAGCAGTGTTCGGCTACGGCGTTGGCGTTTCCTTCGGGAGTATGGATACAGCTAATTCCGTGTTCTCCGGCATAATCAAGGTCAATATTTTCCATTCCGGAACCAATGCGAACAATGAATCTTAATGATTTTTTGGAATTTATTATTTCTTTATCCACCTGAAATCTGCTACGAATGATCAATCCGACATAATCATCCGGCAAATCGATAAAATCTTGATAACCAATGTTTTTATTTATTTCGCAGACAAAACCTTTTTCTGTTAAATGAGTTGGTAAACTTTCGTGTACTTGATCTACAATAAGAATATTTTTAGACATTTTTTTTCTTTTTTTGTCGCGACAAAGATACATTTTTTTAGGGCTTATTTTTTTTGTATCTTTGCACGATTTAAAATAACTATTATGAGCTTAGAATTATCGGAACAAGAAATTATCAGAAGAAAGAAGTTGGAAGATTTCATCAATCTAGGTATAGAACCCTATCCGGCAGCATTATATCCAATCAATGCTACCAGTAAAGAGATCTTGGAACAATTTCCCACAGATCATTCCTTATTTCAGGAAGTATGTTTTGCAGGCAGAATCATGAGCCAACGTGTTATGGGAGCCGTATCTTTTTACGAATTACAGGATGCCTACGGCAAAATTCAAATTTATGCAAAACGCGATGAACTTTGTCCCGGAGAAGATAAAACTTTATACAATGGTATTTTCAAGAAGTTGGATATTGGAGATATCATTGGTGTAAAAGGTTTTGTTTTTGTCACTCAAATGGGAGAAATCAGCATTCATGTCAAAGAATTTACCCTTTTAAGTAAATCCATTCGCCCTCTTCCTATTGTAAAAGAGAAAGACGGTGCCGTGTACGATGCTTTTCAAGATCCGGAACAGAGATATCGTCAACGTTATTTAGATTTGGTGGTTAATCCTCAAATAAAAGATACTTTTATTAAAAGAACCACTTTGGTGAATACCATGCGGAACTTTTTAAATACGAAAGGCTATTTGGAAGTGGAAACTCCTATTTTGCAACCTCTATACGGAGGAGCCGCCGCCCGTCCTTTCAAAACGCATCACAATAAACTGGATATGACTTTGTATCTTCGTATTGCCAATGAATTGTACCTCAAACGTTTGATTGTAGGTGGATTTGATGGTGTTTACGAATTTTCAAAAGATTTCAGAAATGAGGGAATGGACAGATTTCATAATCCGGAGTTTACCCAGATGGAATTGTACGTAGCATATAAAGACTATGAATGGATGATGAATCTGGTAGAAGAGATGGTAGAAGCCGTTGCCATGGCATTGCATGGAACAACCAAAGTACAGGTGGGAGAACATCTCATTGATTTTAAAAGACCTTGGAAACGTTATACAATGTATGAAGCAATAGAACATTTTACGGGAACGGATATTTCCGGAATGGAAGAAGCTGAAATGGCCGACTTTGCCAAAAAAATGGGCGTAGAAGTTGATGCAACCATGGGAAAAGGTAAACTCATTGATGAAATTTTTGGAGAAACCTGTGAAGCCAGTTTGATACAACCTACTTTTATTTATGATTATCCGCTGGAAACGTCTCCTTTGACAAAGAAACATCGTTCTAAACCGGGATTAACAGAAAGATTTGAAGCGGTATGCAACGGAAAGGAAATTTGCAATGCTTATTCGGAATTAAATGATCCTATTGATCAGAGAAAGCGTTTTGAAGATCAATTAGAATTAGGTAAACGGGGTGATACGGAATCCATGGTATTGGATGAGGATTTTTTAAGAGCATTGGAAATAGGAATGCCTCCCACAGCCGGCTTGGGCATAGGAATTGATCGTTTGTCAATGATCATGACCAATGCTCCCTCTATTCAGGATGTACTATTTTTCCCGCAAATGCGCCCCGAAAAGAAATCGGAAGCTTCCACCGACCAGGAATTTGTATCGGTAGGAGTGCCGGAAGCATGGATTCCAGCACTTAAAAAGCTCAATATTATGACTTTAGAGGCTTTAAAGGCTGCCAACCCCAATAAATTACTCAACGATTTGGGTGGAATGAGAAAGAAATTAAAAATGGAGATTCCAGCCGTACAATTGGATGAAATTAAAGTTTGGATAGAAAAAATATAAAAAAATGGTTGAGCGGATGAAATTTTTTGTATTTTTGCCGCCTCAATAGCCCAGATGGCGGAATTGGTAGACGCGCCGGTCTCAAAAACCGGTGAGGTAACACTCGTGCCGGTTCGATCCCGGCTCCGGGTACAGAAAGAAAGGCCTTGTAATCAATCGATTGCGAGGCTTTTGTCTTTTAAAAAAATTGGTTTTCCATAAGATTATTAGAATACAAAATCGGATTGATAATAGATGGAAGGGGATGTTGTATGATTCATGTCGAATGAAAGAATGGAATTTTATTCTCCTATTTGCTAAAAAAAAAGAGGCTTGTTAGGCCTCTTTTGTATCAGTATTAAAACGAAGAAAATTTATTATCTGCGTTTTTTAGTTTGAACTTGAGTTTCGGGAGTAGCTTCTTTAACAGGTTCTGTTTTAGGTTTTTCAACGGCTTTACCAGGTTCTGCCTTAGCAGGTTCTGTTTTGGTAGCAGCAGGCTTGGCTGTTTTTGGAGTTTCCTTAGCAGGTTTTTCTACTACAGTTTCTTCTACTACGACTTCTTCTGCTACAGGCTCTTCTACTGCTACTTCTTCCATTATTGCTTGTTCAGCAACGGGTTCGGTTGTTTCGGCAGGTTTGTTGCCACATGCAACGAAAAGACCCGCAACTAATGCAACTAAAAAGATTTTTTTCATTTTTTTCATTTTTAAAGGTTAATAAATATGTCTTAATTTATTATTTAGCAGGAACATACGTTAAAGTGAAAGAATATTTGGTTTTAGCAGGACTTGTTACGTCATCAAAAGTATATTTTACCCTTAATTCGGTTTCTGTCAGACTAAGAATTTCAACATTTTCTTGTTCTTTGTCATAAGAATCACCTTCTGCGTTATAGAAAAATGGAATTTGAAAGAAAAGGTGAGTTTCTTCTGCATTGAATTTCCAAGTAGCTGCAACACTTTTGGTATAACCATAACCAAGCTCTGAACTGCAATTGGTTTTACCAGGTTCAATGGTTTCTCCACCATTGGCAGTAAATTTAATAATATCGTCTACTTCACATGCACTAAGATATCCATCCGTAATTAAATTGGTAGCAAAAGTATTATTTGATAATTCGTAAGCCGGAGAACTAGTCGCACTAGATAAAACCCAACCTTTGGAAATCGTTAATAGTTCCGTATAAGTTTTAGGTTCATCACCACAAGATGAAAAAGTAATGGCAACGATGGTTGCAACGACTAAGGTTAAAATGTTTTTCTTCATAACTTTAAATGTTTAAGTGAATAATTTTTTCATTATTTTATAGTGCAAAAATACAACAAATTTTATATTTGGGAGAAATTTATATACTGGAAGCCATAAAAAATGTTAAAATGCGACAAAAATATTCTTTCATGAATAATATAACACTTATAATCAATATTTTAACTTGAATAAAAGAAAGAAAACGAGAAAAAACATTTGAAATTATATTTTTGAATTTTATTTTTTTGTACTTTTACACCCTCAAAAAGTCTCGGGAGAGATGGCCGAGTGGTCGAAGGCGCACGCCTGGAAAGTGTGTAGATGCCAAAAGTGTCTCAAGGGTTCGAATCCCTTTCTCTCCGCTCTTTTATAATGTTGAACAACAATCATTTAAAGTAGAAAATTAAAAACAAAACCAATTAATTAATTTAAAATCCGTAAAGTTATTATGAAAAAATTAATCGCTTTATTTACCGTAGCAGGTTTTCTAACCTTCGGTATGGCAAACGTAGCATTTGCACAAAATGAACAAAAAGCTGAAAAAGCAACTCAACAAGTTGATACAACAGCAGCACCTGCAGAGACACCAGTTGCTGAACAAGCTCAACTTATTGAAGACAACGATGAAATAGCTGAACAAAGCTTGCATTATGTATTAAAAGATAAATATATTCAAGGGGGCGCTATCTGGATGACGCCAATTCTTCTATGTTTAATTCTTGGCTTGGCTTTCGTTATTGAAAGAATTTTTTATTTGAATTTAGCTTCTGTAAACTCAAATAAATTATTAAGCAAGTTAGAAGATGCACTTAAAACAGGTGGCATTGAAAAAGCAAAAGACCTTTGCAGAGATACAAAAGGTCCTTTGGCTGGTGTTTTCTATCAAGGTCTTGATCGTTACGATGAAGGACTTGATTCCGTTGAAAAAGCAGTTGTTTCTTATGGTGGCGTACAAATGGCCAGATTGGAAACAAACCTCACTTGGATCGGACTTTTCTTAGCTTTGGCTCCATCATTGGGATTCTTGGGAACTGTTGTAGGGATGGTTCAAGCATTCGATGACATCGAACGTGCAGATATTTCTCCTACCATTGTTGCTGGTGGTATGAAAGTGGCTCTTATCACAACCGTATTCGGTTTGATTACGGCTATCATTCTCCAAGTTTTTTACAATTACATCCTTTCTAAAATTGATGCTATTGTTAACAATATGGAAGATGCTACCATCTCTTTTATGGACATTTTAGTGAAAAATAAATAGTCTATAAATCTCCAAATTTTAAACATCAATATTTCATTGATTATGAGTAATAAAATAGTAAAAATTATAGTATTTACGGTGGCCATTGTAACTTGTTTGACGACAATTTGGTTTGTAGTTGGATTTAAACAAGACAAAGTTACAAGTTATGAAGAAAACTTCATTATCAAAGAAAACAACCCTGAAGTATTGGTTGCTTTCAGAGCCGTAACCCCTGAAAACCTATCGGCTTTCGTTGAAAAATATCAGAAAGACGCTTCTACTCTCTCTTCAGAATTAAAAGAAAATCAACTTCAAAAGGATATTCTATATACTTATATATTTCAATTAAAAGACTTAACCGAAACAACTTTTTCTGAATATCAACAAAATTTTGATAAATATTCAAAAGTGCTTTTCGCAAAAAGCAATAATGCTCAAAAATACATCGATGGTTTTAAATCCGTTGCCGATTTTACAGCATTAGCAGG
>JAVWBZ010000061.1:0-8137 GCA_036649255.1 Bacteroidales bacterium | reverse complement strand
TATGGGTCAAACTGATTAAATCCCAACCAAATAGTGGTGGGAGCATATCGGCTGCCAAATACGCCCAACTTATCCATTACCATAGAAAATGCAGAAGTAGAAACAGCGGTTTTTTTTAACATTTCAATTACAAGAGGGATTTTTTCATCCGGAGTCTTTCCTAAAAACCGCAATGTAATATGTTGTAAAGCATCCTCCACCCATACAATAGAATCATAATTCGTACGGGCTTTCAATTGACGACGCAACTGCAAATAATTTTCATCCAATTTGATGGTAGTAGCAATAAATAATCTTTTCACTTCAAACTTATTAATTTTCAATAATTAAAAACGGAATGCAAATGTACGTGATTTTTCCATGAAACAAATTAATGTTGTATTTTTGTCGCTTAAACCAAGAATTTGAAGAAATTGAAAATAAAGAATTCCATCCTTCTGTCTTTTCTCATTTGTTGCTGTATGTCATGCACAAAAAAATTCGATACATCGGATAAGATGATCTTCCGTTATAATGAATCAAATGGAATTACCTCTTTAGATCCCGCCTATTCCTCAGGTCAATCCATCATATGGCCTTGTAATCTGATTTATAACGGATTGGTGGATTTGGACGATTCTTTGCAAGTTGTACCTTCTATCGCCAAAAACTGGAATATCAGCGATGATGGCAGAATTTACACTTTCATATTGCGCGATAGTGTTTATTTTCACGATACGCCCTTCTATCATTTTAAAACAAAACGAAAAGTAACGGCCAAAGATTTCGTTTATAGCTTCTCCAGAATTTTAGATGGAGAGGTTGCTTCGCCCGGAGCTTGGATTTTTCAAAAAGTGGAACGCACAAAGCAGGGAACACCTTCTTTTAAAGCTGTTAATGACAGTACATTTCAAATTATATTAAAGGAAGCTTTTCCTCCTTTTTTAGGAATTTTAGCCATGAAATATTGTTCGGTTGTACCTCGCGAAGCAGTTGAATATTTCGGGAAAGAATTTAGAAAATATCCCGTGGGAACAGGCCCCTTTAAGTTTCAGCTTTGGGAAGAAGGTGTAAAATTAGTGCTTAGAAAAAATCCTGACTATTTTGAAAAAGACGCCAACGGTTGCAGGTTACCCTATCTCGACGGTGTAGCCATCTCGTTTATTGTAGATAAACAATCCGTTTTTATGGAATTTATGAAAGGATCTCTCGACTTTATGTCGGGAATTGAAGCCTGTTATAAAGATGCTTTACTCACCAAGGAAGGAGATTTAAATTCCGAATACCAAAATCAAATTACTCTGCTAACAGGACCTTATCTCAATACAGAATATTTAGGTTTTTTGTTAAAAAAGACCGAAAAAAAAGATCCACTGCTAATCAAAGAAGTGCGTCAAGCGATTAATTATGGTTTCGATCGAGAAAAGATGATGTGTTATCTTCGTAATAACATCGGTTATCCGGGTACCAGCGGTTTTGTGCCCAAAGGCATGCAATCGTTCAATCCCGAAAAGATAAAAGGGTATTATTATGATCCTGAACAAGCACTTCAGTTATTGGCAAAAGCCGGTTATCCCAACGGGGAAGGTTTGCCTGAAATTTCATTAGCCGTTTCGGCCTCCTACGTTGATCTTTGTCAGTATATACAGCACGAGTTGGATAAAATCGGAATCACCTTGAAACTGGATGTACAACAAGCAGCACAGCAACGGCAAATGATGCGAAATTACCAACTTCCTTTTTTCAGAGGTTCTTGGATTTGCGATTATCCCGATGCCGAAAATTATCTCTCTCTTTTCTATTCAAAAAATCTGCAACCCGCCGGCTCCAATTATACACACTATACAAATCCAGAATTTGATCAATTGTTCGAAAAATCGCAAAGTTGCCTAAACGATTCTCTCCGTAACCAATATTATACTCAGCTGGATTCTATGTTGATGGAAGATGCACCTGTTGTAATTTTATATTATGACAAAGTTGTTCGATTTACCCGAAAAAATGTAACAGGTTTGGGAACCAATCCTGTCAACATGCTTGATTTACGAAGAACCATCATTACAAAATAAAAGTATGTTTACCGTTTATAAAGCATCCGCCGGTTCAGGAAAAACCACTCATCTGGTTGCAGAATACATAGCCCTTTGTTTCACAGACATACGAAAATATAAAAACATTTTAGCCATTACTTTTACCAATAATGCCACGGCCGAAATGAAAGAGCGTATTGTCAACACACTACATCGGTTCTCCTTCTATCCTTCCTCACAATTCAGCGGTTCGGAAAAGGCTATTTTCGATATCATAGCTCTTAAATTCAACTGGGAAACAGATTCCGAAAAGAGGATTCAGCAAAAATCAACCCAATTATTAAAAGCTATTTTATATGATTATCCCAATTTCTCCATCAGTACCATCGACAGTTTTTTTCAACGTTTGATACGTTCGTTTGCGTTTGATTTGGGGTTAAACCTAAATTATAACGTTGAAATTAAATTAGATGATTTTTATAGTCAAACAATTGACATATTGCTCCATAAAATTTCCAACGAAAACAAGGAACTTACTGAAAGAATAATCCGTTTGGTAGAAAAACAGATGAGTGAAACCGGACAATGGAACATCGAAAGAGAATTACGAAAAACGTTAGGTTCCATTTACAATGAAGATGCTTTTATCCCTTTGAAAGAACTTGACCAGTTGGATGCTGAAGAAAGAGAGGAACAGATCAAACAAATGATCTCTAAGCAGGTTGTGACGAATAATGAAATCAAAGAACTGGCTAAGAAAGGAGATCAGCTCTTTAAAAGCAGCCAATTAAACCCTTCTGACTTTAATAGAAAGGATCAATTGTATCAATGGTTTTATAAAGTTTCGTTGAATCCGAGCTATCGCTCTTATGTCAAATATATGGATGAATCGATAGAAAAAGGTTCGTTTACCAAAGAAGAAGGTTTGATTGATCCAACTATACATCAAGCAATTGTAAAAATATATGAACAGATAACGGAAAGACAGACTCAATTAAGTAGAATTACCATTTTGACCAAAAACATTCATTCTTTATTGCTTCTATTTGATTTAAAAGAAATTATGGATGATATCAAAATGCGGGACAATCTTTTTTATCTAAGCGAAACCAATGGCAAAATCTATGAAGAAATAAAAGATGAGGAAACGCCTTATATCTATGAAAAAATGGGTAATAAATATTCCTATTTTTTCATAGATGAGTTTCAAGACACCTCTAAAATGCAATGGGAAAACATATTACCTCTTATTAAAAACGCTCTTTCCGGTGCCAATCAATATGAAGAAAACGGGCAAACCATTCTTTTTGGAGATGTTAAACAGGCTATTTATCGTTTTAGAAACGGTGATTCCAACCTATTTAAAGAACTTTCAACCTTAACCGGCTTCCAAACCCAAATCAATGCATTTGGAATTGAAGATCAAGACTTCCTAAAAAAATCGCTACAAACAAATTACAGAACTTCTAAAAATGTTGTAGAATTTAACAATCGATTTTTTGAATTTCTAAAAGGCTTACCAGAAGGAAACTCCTCCTATTTTCGTTTGGCAGATCAATATTATGATGATGTTGTTCAGCAAATTCATTCGCAAGAAAGTGGTTTTGTACATATTTTATTTAAAAGTGAGGAAGATTCAGAATTATACATTGAAAACCGAACATTGGAAGCCATTCAAGATTCCATTTCAAGAGGATATGAATACAAAGACATTGCGGTATTAGTAAGGGGTAATGAATCGGGAAATCAATTGGCTCGCTTTTTATCTAACGAAGAACATCAAATTCCGGTCATCTCTTCTGATTCTTTGTTATTAAATTCTTCGAATGAAGTAAACCTATTATTGTCGAACCTTCAATATTTGCTCAACCCTGATGATAAGCTCATTCAACTTTCCATTATCGATTATTTAATAAACCACCTCCCGTCCACTTTTTCAATTGAAGAAGCCATTCACTCCATCGGAAATGGAACCGATTTCTTTTCCATTTTAGCTCTGTTTCAAATTCAGTTCGATCGCGAAACGATGTTGGGTTTACCACTTTTTACCCTGGTAAAAGAGTTCATCAGAATCTATCATTTAACCGATCGGAATGCTTATACGGTCGCTTTATTGGACACTATCATAGAATACCAAAACCATCACAGTGGAGAACTTACGCAGTTTTTAAGTTGGTGGAACGATCAAAAATCAAAACTTTCTATTATTTCTCCCGAAAAAATCAACGCCGTCTGCATCACCACCATTCATAAATCAAAAGGATTAGAATATCCAGTAGTGATCATTCCTTTAACACAATACAGCCAGGCCAATACAAAATCAAAAATTTGGTATGAAGATCAAAAAAAAGACTCCGGACTTCCCTATTTATTGCTTAACACAAGTAAAAGTGCCTTAGACGGTTCCGAGCTTGAATATTTGTATCAAGAAGAAGCGGCTGCTTCAAGATTGGATAATTTAAATATTTTATATGTAGCACAAACAAGAGCAAAAGATTGTTTGTATCTCATCACCGACCAACCTACCAAAGGAAATTACGCCAAATTTTTAGCAGCTTTTATTCACTATATAGAACCTGAAAATCAAGAACTTATTTTAGATTATTGGTATGGAGACCCTCACTTTACTGTCAAACGGGAAGATATCGTTCCTACATTTTCTTCTTTTGGAAAAATATACAATTCCAATTTTACCTTAGATTCCAATCAGTTAGCTTATCATCTATACGATGACAAGAGTGAGGAGCAAACACAAGGTTTAATGGTGCACCATTATCTTTCAAAACTGGAAGACTTTCCACAAGATGAAGAAGAATTAAATAACATGGAGTTCCCTGTAAATGAAGCAGAAGCAGCCAAAATAAAATCCGCTTTACGAACCATCATGCACGATAAATCGTTGAATCGCTATTTTGACAAAGGAGTTACCGTATTGAATGAGACCGCCATTCTCACCAAAGAAGGTGAAATACGCCGCCCCGACCGTGTTGTTTTTTATGATGGGGAAGTTTGGGTTTTTGATTATAAAACAGGTCAAGAAAACAAAAAATACCAAAAGCAATTAAATGAATATTGCCTATTGCTTAAAGAAATGGGATTTAAAAAAGTGCAAGGTCGGTTAATTTACATTTAAAATAAGTTTCAACACCCTGTTTCCATAGCTTTAAAATTTTAATCCATACCATAATCGCTAAAAAACACAATTTATTTAATTCAAATTTATTTGTTTTATAAGCTTTTTAAAAAATATATTTCAGCAAATCAATAACTTAGCTATTATTATTTATACACAATTTATTGTTTCATTTTATTACAAAATAATTTTACATTTGCAAATCATTTTCATATCTCATTAACAGTGAGTTGTGGTATGAAAACTATAACAAGTAGGATCACTGAATTATTCAATATTAAATCAATCACAATGGAAGAACAATTTACACAACAAGAAGAACCTATTAGCATAGGTAATTGGATGATAACCATTTTATTAATGTCCATTCCCATGGTCAACATCATTATGTTGTTTGTTTGGGCATTCGGCGATTATCCTAAAACAAAATCAAACTGGGCTAAAGCATCTCTTATTTGGATGGCCATAGGAATCATTTTGGTAGCCATTTTTTGGAGTACCTTTTTCGGAGCATTTATGGCAATGGGTAATTAAGAATATTTTACTCTTCCCTGATAATCTCAGCACCCAAAGAATTAAGACGTTGTACAATATTTTGATAGCCTCTGTCTATCTGTTCAACATTTTGTATGGTACTGACTCCGTCGGCAGAAAGAGCAGCAATAAGCAAAGAAACCCCAGCTCTGATATCAGGTGATGCCATGGTGGTTCCTCTCAAATTATAACGGCGATTCAATCCTATCACAGTAGCTCGGTGGGGATCGCAAAGGATGATTTGTGCCCCCATGCTTTGTAGAATATCGACAAAAAACAAGCGGCTTTCGAACATTTTCTGGTGAATTAAAACACTTCCTTTTGCTTGAATGGCCGTTACCAAGGCTATACTGATTAAATCAGGCGTAAAACCTGGCCATGGAGCATCCGCAATGGTCAGGATAGAACCATCCATATTGGTCTCTATTTCATATTCTTCTTGTTGAGGAATATACAGATCATCTCCTTTTTGTTCAAACTTAATCCCCAATTTAGAAAAAGTATAGGGAATCATACCAAGGTATTGGCATGCACAATTTTTAATGGTAATTTCAGAACGGGTAATGGCCGCCATTCCGATAAAACTGCCCACTTCAATCATATCGGGTAAAACACGATGTTCGCACCCATGTAATTCTTTCACTCCTTCAATGGTAAGCAAATTTGATCCGATTCCGCTAATTTTAGCTCCCATATTATTAAGCATGGTACATAGCTGATAAAGATAGGGTTCGCACGCCGCATTGAAAATAACAGTTTTACCTTGAGCTTTCACCGCTGCCATCACAATATTAGCAGTTCCCGTTACTGAAGCTTCATTAAGCAACATATAAGTACCTGTTAAGGGTTGGGCCGTTAATTCAAAAATATCAGATTTAGAGAGTACTTTTACTTGGGCTCCTAAATTGTAAAATCCTTCAAAATGGGTAGTGAGTGGTCTTCTCCCTATTTTATCTCCACCAGGTTGGGCAAAATAAGCTTTCCCAAATCTTCCCAATAGCGGTCCCATGATCATAATGGAGGCTCTAATGGAACCGGAAAGTTTAATAAATTCGGGTGTTTTACAAAAATCAAGATTGATATTACGGGCTTGAAACCGGTAACGATCTTCCGATAACTGAATAACCTCAACCCCCATTGCAATCAGAATATCAATCAGTTTTTTGACATCTCTGATATTGGGGATATTGGATATAGTAATGGGCTCACATGTTAACAACACGGCACATAAAACCTGCAATACTTCATTTTTAGCTCCTTGAGGAGTAATTTCTCCCGTCAGTGTTCTACCGCCTTGTATAATAAATTTTCCCATAATATAGTTTCTCCTGATTAATCGTTATTTTTAGTTTATTCTTCCGGAAGCACTGTCGGATAGTCAGTGGTAAATTCCATTCTGAAAGGTGCCCCAATAATATTGGTTAAAAAATCCACATATTGACCAGTAAACATAAATTCATTGGGATTATAATATTGACTCGGAAGCGGGAAATTTCCTACATTTCCCATATCGATGGCATCGGTATGGAACTCTTCCAATTCACAATAAGGCACAATATCTTTCATTACTGGCATTTTTCCATAATCTTCACGAAGTAACAAATCCACCACCTTATCAGCCAATGTAGACGTCAAGCGACGATCGTATTCATAGCATTTACCGGAACGGGGAATATAACCCGAAATTTGACCGCGAGCCTCTATGCCTAACTTTTTGGAAATTTCAGAAGCAATCACACCACTAATACCACCAAATCGTGGATGGCCATATTCGTCCAGATCAGGACTAGCATAGACCATATCAAGTTGTTGTTTTTCCTCGCTCCACCAGCGAACACCTTCCGAAACGGCAATAATCAAACTACGTTTAGATGAACGTAAAAATTTCTCTTTTACAAATTCAAAGAAAAAATCTTTGCGTTCTTTGGTCATTTCCACTTCAGGGACCAAGGCTATTTGGGCTCCGCCAAAAATAGCCGAACCGGTAAGCCAACCAGCATCACGTCCCATCACTTCCAGCACCATAATACGTTGATGTGACTCATTCGTTGTATGTAATTTGCTGGTTAATTTTTTGATTGCCATAGCACCCGAAGGAAATCCGGGGCACAAAACCGTTTCATGCTGCCCTCCCTTATAATGATGTATTGTTCTGGTTCTCAAATCATTATCTATTGTTTTTGGAAAACCGATTACTGGAATGCCATACATTTCATACATTTTTTTAGCAGCACCATTCGTATCATCTCCTCCAATCGTTACCAACACATCAATTTTATATCTTTCAATATTTCTAAGAATCTGTTGAGAACGATCTTCTGGATTTTTTTTACTCGGAAATGGATTGGTACGACTAGAGAACAAAGCGGTTCCACCATAAATCCCATTATAAGGAATATTGGTAAGATCTACCACATCCCCATTACCCAAAAGACCTTTCCATCCTCTCAAAATACCATAT
>JAVWBZ010000060.1:7933-8174 GCA_036649255.1 Bacteroidales bacterium | reverse complement strand
GACAATACAACCTCATCAAATCGTTTAAGTGGAAATGAAGTGCGTAAAACTCCGGGACGTTCTATTACCGCTGCGCTTTCCAATTTGGAAGGGGTGTCCAGTGTAGATGGTGCGATGACCAGTGTTCGTGGAAACCGTGCAGATGGACAACAGATGATTATAGATGGTGTGAGAGTAAGAGGTAGCGGCGGTGTTTCTATGATGTCAATTGAAGAAGCCCAGCTTATTCAAGGTGGTGTTC
>JAVWBZ010000060.1:4278-7923 GCA_036649255.1 Bacteroidales bacterium | reverse complement strand
ATTGGGTGATGGAACCAGTTTTACAGTGATTACAACTAAACCAGCTTCTAAAGATTTTCACGGATCTGCTGAAATTAGAGGATCTCTGGACGGATATAATAATTTCTTAGGTGCTGTTTCCGTATCAGGACCTATTTTAAAAGGTAAAAAAAGAGATGATCCTGCTCGTATAGGCTTTTTACTTTCGGGTGAAGCTTCTTATGATCATGATAATTCCCCTGCTCGCGGTGGTAATTGGAGAGCATCTCAGGAAATTGTTGATTTCCTTATCAAGAACCCTCTTCGTTATAGTGGCACTGAATTTGGTGTTTATAAACAAGAAGCTGCTTATCTTACGAGTGAATCTTTTCATAAACAACGTGTAAGAAATAATGCCGGTGTTTGGAATTATTTGGGACAAGGTAAAATTGAATTTCTTTTTGGAAAAACGAAAAATGTAAGATTCTCTGTAGGAGGCTCTTATGAATATACAAAAGGTCAAAGTTGGTCAAGGTCAGGTGCGTTATTTAATTCTCTAAATGGACCGGAATCAAAAGGTTCTACTTTGCGTTTGAATGCTCGTTTAAATCACCGGGTTTATACGGATACTACGGGTGTTGCTATTCTTAAAAATATTATGTATGACATCAATGTTAGTTATACCAGAGTAAATAGCGTAACAGAAGATGTGAATCATAAAGATAGATTATTTGATTATGGATATATAGGAAAATTTACCTCCCATATGGCCGACGCTTATCAAATATATAAAGAATATACGATGGATAGTATCAATTATTATCAAAATGTATTTGTACTTGAAAATAGATATGACTCATTGATTACTTTCCAACCAGGAACTCAAAACCCCGATTTAGTTTATTATACTCAAAATTTCTATGATAATTTTACGCCTGAAATTATTAATGATCGATATGGTCAATTTGTTCCTTATGACTATGTTTTATATCAAAAGTTTGGTGCGCTTAGAAATGGTGACTCTCCGAATGGTGTTTATACCTTATATTCCATGCCGGGAACCGTTTATAACGGTTATTCCAAAGCTCAACAAGAAGCCATCGGTTTGAAAGCCAGTATTTCCATGAACCTTCAAAATCATGAATTAAAGATAGGCTATGAATTTGAAAAATTAAAATATCGTGGATTCTCAGCATCGCCCAGAACTTTGTGGACTTTAATGAGAGACAAAACCAATTCACATATTAAAGAGTTAGATTTGGCAAACCCTGTTATCACGATGGGTGATACAATTACTATTTGGTATCCGCGCTTAGTAAATTATGATGCACAATCCGAATTTGATAGAAATATTCGTTCCAAATTGGGTTATGGAGCTGATGAATGGATTGATATTGACAATTTGGCTCCTAGTACATTCTCTTTGAGTGATTTTGCTGCTGAAGAATTATTGCTTGGAACTTCTCGTTCACCTCTTGTTTCGTATTATGGTTATGATTATACCGGTGAAAGAAAATATAATAAAAAAACTTCTATTGCTGATTTCTTTGCAAAAGATCCAGAAACAGGAAAAAGACATTATAATATAGGAGCTTATGAACCTATCTATATGGCTTTTTATATCCAAGATAAATTTGCTATTAACAGTTTAATATTTAACGTTGGATTACGTGTTGACTATTTTAATGCAAATCAATCAGTGTTAAAAGATCCTTATTTATTCCGTGCTGCTTATACGGTTGGAGACCTTGTAAATGCAAAAGTGGATAGAGGACAAATGTTAAACAGTGCAGGAGATGATTGGTATGTATATGTCAATCAAAAAAATGGACATATTGCAGTAAATGACCTTCAAAGCAATTTTAATGCTGAAAGTATTGTGGGGTATCGTAATGGTGATACTTGGTATAATGCACAGGGACAAGAAGTAACCGACCCTGAAGCAGCATTATCATTGAATACCAGTGGTCCTCTTTTGAAAAATGCTATTGATAAAGACGATATTACCAAAGTAGAAGCAGACGCTTTTACCAAATATTCTCCTCAATGGTCTCCGATGCCTCGTATCTCTTTCTCATTTCCCGTATCGGATAACTCTCTTTTCTATGCTCACTACAATATTATAACTTCACGTCCTACCAATCTACAGTTGAACCCAATTAACTATCTTTTTATTGAAGATTTGGGTAATAGTTCAGCTAATACAATTTCTAATCCTGATTTAAAACCTCAAAAAAGTATTGACTATGAAATCGGTTTCCGTCAAAAGATAGGTGAGAAATCTGCTATCAGTATTGCGGCATATTATTCTGAAAAACGTGATATGGTTCAATCATATCGTTTTACGGGTGCATATCCAACTACTTACTATTCATTCAAGAATATTGACTTTGGGACTGTACAAGGTTTCACTCTTAGCTATGAATTAAGAAGGGTTAAAAATATTTCATTCCGTGCTAACTATACGTTACAGTTTGCTAAAGGTACAGGTTCTTCGGCAGGTTCCAATTTGGCTATTATTGCTTCAGGACAACCTAATTTAAGAACATTAACTAATTTGAGTTTTGACCAAAGACATAGAATTGGTGCTAATATTGATTATCGTTTTGAAAGTGGCGTAGATTATAATGGTCCTAAAACCAGAAAAGTTAAAAAAGGAACCAATACGGTAAAAGAAATCAGATGGTTGGAAAATGCAGGTATTACATTATTATTCTCTGCTGCTTCTGGTATGCCTTACAGCCGTTCAAGTACGCCTAACTCCATCTATGTAGATGGTACTGCTAAACAATTATCAGGTTCTATTAATGGTTCTCACATGCCTTGGATATTCCAATGCGACCTTCGTATTGATAAAACTTTTATGCTTAATCTTTATGGAAAAGATGCAAAAGATAAAGAAGGTAATTCTAAAGGAGTTAAACCGGGTTATTTGACTGTTTATTTAGATGTTCAAAACTTGTTTAATTTCAAAAACGTAGTTTATGTATATGACTATACTGGTAATCCGGAAGATGATGGTTATCTTTCAGCTACTGAATACCAACAGCAAATTAATTCGCAAATTTATGTTCCTTCCTATATCAACTATTATAATATGATGGTACAAGATCCATATAACTATAGCATGCCTACTCGCGTAAGTTTGGGAATTCAGTTTGGATTCTAATATTTTTAAGATTAAAAAAAAGTAATATTATGAAGAATACGAATAAAGTTTTATTTTTAGCAGTTCTTTTTGCAGCATTTGCAATTAACTCTACGTATGCTGAGAAGCCGAAGGGAGTTATTCGTAAATCAGTAGCAAAAGCCGAATCTGCGACCTGTTTGCCTGCCAATAATTCAAACGAATTAACAATTAATAACGTTAGAGCTTATCTTGAAACTAACGGTACAATGTGGAATAAGGAAATTGCCCAATATGAAATTCCAAAAGGTTCCGGTAAAACTTCTATGTTTGCCGCAGCTCTTTGGATTGGAGGGAAAGACCGTAATGGACAGTTGAAATTGGCTGCCGTTAAGTTCCGTCAACAAGGAGATGATTTCTGGACAGGACCTCTTACTTTAGTGGGAGCTTCCGTAGATCAACAAACTTGTATTACTTATGATAAGTTTTTTAAAATTACACGTGCACAAGTGGAAGAACAAATTCAAAGATTTACTGATCCTACTTCCGATGCTGCTTCG
>JAVWBZ010000060.1:0-4268 GCA_036649255.1 Bacteroidales bacterium | reverse complement strand
ATTCCACAGGCAATCTTAAATTGGCCGGCTCAGGGTGATTTTGCTCATAAAGGACAATCTTTCTATTTGGCTCCTTTCTTTGATGTTGACAACGACGGTATTTATAATCCTGAAAATGGAGATTATCCATATTATGATATCTCCAATGAACTTTGCCCATGGACTGAGGCTAATATTGACAGAGCCGCTCTCCCTCCGGGAGATCCTAACGGACTTCCTGTTCCTCCTGAAGAACCTTGGTCAAAGATTAATAATCCTACCAATCCTACTACAGGGATGATCTATGCTGATCATGTACTTAAAGGAGATGAAACGCTTTATTGGATTTTCAATGATAAAGGTGGTCCTCACACCGAATCGGGTGGAGCACCTATTGGCCTTGAAATTCGTGGACAAGCTTTTGCTTTTTCTACCAATGATGAGTTGAACAATATGACTTTCTATTCTTATGAAATTATTAACCGTTCTACTACGGAATTAACCAATACTTATTTTTCACAATGGGTTGATCCAGATGTGGGTTATGCAGATGATGACTTTGTAGGTTGCGATGTTGCTCGCGGTTTAGGATATTGTTATAATGGTAAAAATATTGATGGTACCGGAGGTGTACAACATTACGGAAATCAACCTCCTGCAGTAGGAGTTGACTTTTTCCAAGGACCTTATATGGATCCTGATGGATATGATAATCCTTCTCATTACGGTGAAAATTATTTAGGACCCTCTTACAGTGCAAACTTCCCTGATCCGTGCGGAATAGTTAAAGATCATAATACCTTAAAATCTTTTACTTATAAATTAAAGAACGGTGACGATACAACAGCACAATTCATGGTGAGAGCTGAAGCTATCAATGGCGTGAATTTTGGAGATGGAATTGTAGATAACGAACGTTTCGGTATGAGAAGATTTGTTTATCACAATAGAGATAATTCACCTACTGGTGACCCTGATGTAGCAGCAGAATATTATAACTTATTGCAAGGTATCTGGAAAGATAACTCCAGAATGAGATATGGTAAAAATGCGTATAAAGATAAAGTGCCGAATGCTCCTGAATGTGATTTTATGTTTCCAGGTAGTACCGACCCATGTAATTGGGGAACTAATGGTATTGATCCCGGGGCTCAATATGTTGACAAACCTTGGACAGAAGAAAATGAAAATAATGCCCCTTTCGATCGTCGTTTTATGCAATCAGCAGGACCTTTCACTTTGAAAGCTGGTGCAGTAAACTATATTACCGTGGGTATTCCATGGGCTCGTGCTTCTCAAGGCGGTGCTTGGGCTTCTGTAGAATTACTTAAAATTGCGGATGATAAATGTCAAACCCTTTTTGAAAATTGTTTTAAAGTAATTGATGGACCTACAGCACCCGATGTAACAATTCAAGAACTTGAAAACGAGTTGATTCTTTATATGTCAACCGATGATCCTTCTTTGGAAAATAATAACTTGAATGAAACATACGAAGAATCTGATCCTCAAATTCCAAAAGAATATCAAAAAGAAATCAGAGCTTCTATTTCCGATACTTTATATGCTTATGATGTAGAAGGTAATCCTGATACAATTGTAGTAGTAAAAGATACAGTTTATTATGAAACCATTGAATATACCGATAGAACTTATAAGTTTGAAGGTTTTATGATTTATCAATTAAGTAATAAGGATGTTAGTGTAACGGACTTGGACGATGCCGATAAAGCTATTCTAATTGCACAATGTGATATTGAAAACTTTAGACCAAATGGGACTCCGATTGGCCAATTGGTAAATTGGGAATACAATGAAGCCATTGGAACATCTGTGGCCGTTGAAAAAGTAAATGGTAGTAATGCCGGAATTTTCCACTCCCTTAAAATTACAGAAGATAAATTTGCAACGGGAACTTCAAAATTAGTTAACCATAAAACTTACTACTTTATGGTATTGGCCTATGCATATAACGAATTTGCTCCTTTCTCTATTGACCCCAATGTTCAAAATGGTTTGAATGGTCAAACGACCCCTTTCATTGCAGGTAGAAAAAATATTAAAGTTACAGCTGGAACTCCCCATTCACCTACTTCTCAAAATATGGGTACAACCCTTAGAAGTGAATATGGTACACAACCTATGATTACCCGTATAGAAGGCCAGGGTAACGGTGGTTTGTTCCTTGATATGACCGATGAATGTAGAGATGCTATTGTAAAAAATGGTTATATTGACAAAATTCAATATAAAAATAATCATGGACCATTGGCAATTAAAGTAATTGACCCATTGAGAGTTCAACCTTTTGATTATACGATTAAATTTATTGAAAATTCAAAAAGTAATGATGTTAATGACTCTACTTTCTGGGTATTACATATTTCTGATGAAGTTTCTGATGCTGTTTTGGATTCTTTAGGCTTAACACGTGAAATTAAATCCAATATGCCTATTTCCATGACGAATGAACAATTATTTTTAAGTTTAGGTATTTCAATCTCTATTAAGAATTCTGGTTTTAAAATTTATCAGGATGATGTAAATAAATATGTTATAGAACAACAAGGTGGATATACTTATAAAAATTTGGCTAAATATGCTCAAGTTGATTATGTAGGTTCTACTATCGAATTCGCTAATCCGGATAATGAATGGTTAAGTGGGGTGGCTGACATTGATGGAGATTATCCTTCCAACTGGATTCGTTCGGGACAACAGGCATCGGGTGCATGGCAAACGGCAAAAGATGTACAAACAGGTGCTGACAATGATTATATGAAATGGAGAACCGAAGATTATTTTATTGTAACTCCTCCCAATGCTTTGAATACAAGTGGATTTAGATCAAGAGCTTTCAAAGATCCTGAAGGACAATTTGAAAAAGTATTGAATGGATTATGGGGACCTTATGTATTGGCTTCTTGCTACGATGGTGGCCCACAAGCTAACTATATCGTTCCTGATGATGTATTCTTTCCACCAAGTGAAAATCCTGAAGTGTCTAATATTGGACCTACACCAAGATATTATGATTTTGCAGTATTGGGTGAAGGTGCTGTTAAAAGACCGGGCTTCAATATGACGATGACGAACCTTTATTCTGTTGACATTGTCTTTACGGCCGACAAGAGCAAATGGACACGTTGTATGATATTGGAAGCAGGATCTACTCACGAACCTTCAGTAGATAATGCAATGGCTATTCGCCATGAACCTAAAAAAATGCCTTCTGTTGGTAAAGATGGTAAACCTGATGGAACAGGAACTGGTATGGGATGGTTCCCGGGATATGCCATCAATGTGGAAACAGGTGAACGCCTTCATATTATGTTCTCTGAAAATTCGTTGGATACTGCCAATAATGGAAATGATATGATTTTTAATCCAACCAATGTTTATGCTTATTATAAAACACCTGATGGGGAATCTATTGAAATTGGTCAACCGGATTACGATGCATTCAGAGATATATATGGTATCACTTTCGGTGAACCTGTTATGGGAGGGAAACATTATGTTTATGTAATGAATTCATCAGGTAATACTGCACCGTTATATTATGTGGAAAATCTGAACAGAAACCGTAACTTTAATGATAACAACTATACTTTTACTAGCTTGGGTGTTACTTATGGCGGTACTTTCAGTGATAACGGTCATAATTATCCATACTATGAATGTGATGCTTATAATCCTACTACTAATAATCCTTCTTGGTTGGATGCTAAGTTTAGAACATTTACTTCTATTAAGGAATTAAATACGGATAGACGTAAATACATGAAGATGCAATTATTCAATAATGTGATGTGGACGGCCATTCCAATGCCTACTTACGGTAATACTATTGATTGGAAAAATCCTTCTAATTTGAGTGATGCAACCATTAAAATACGTGTTTCTCGCCCATACTTGAGATATGATTCTCGTTGGTATGATAATCCTTCTCTTTCACCTAATGCATCACAAAATGCAGGTTATCCTATGTATGAATTTACTACAAAGAATATTGCACCTATTTTCAATGATGTTAGTTTATATGAAACCGTATTGCAAGATATTAATATTGTTCCAAATCCTTATTATGGCTTCTCGAAATATGAAAATACGGCATTGGAAACTTATGTTAAAATAGTAAATTTACCTGAAGAATGCGACATTTCTATTTACACTGTTAACGGTATCTTGATCAGAACGTTTAAGAAAAGTGATAAAGCAACTACCTATGTTAATTGGGATTTGAAAAATCATGCAGGTATCCCTGTTGCAGGTGGTGTTTATATACT
>JAVWBZ010000059.1:7545-8320 GCA_036649255.1 Bacteroidales bacterium | reverse complement strand
TCGGAGGCGCCTTCAATAATACCGGGAATATCCGCAATGACAAACGATTTGAAGTCTCGATAAGCAACCATCCCTAAATTAGGTTTAAGGGTTGTGAAAGGATAATCGGCTATTTTTGGTTTTGCATTGGAAAGTACTGAAATGAGGGTCGATTTTCCGGCATTGGGAAAACCTACTAAACCAACGTCAGCCAATACTTTGAGCTCTAAAGCAAACCAGTTTTCTACTCCATCTTCGCCGGGTTGCGCAAAGCGCGGCGTTTGGCGGGTAGCCGTTTTAAAGTGAACATTTCCTTGCCCACCGCGTCCGCCCGACAATACAGTAAATTCTTGCCCGTCTTCTAAAACTTC
Organism: Bacteroidales bacterium; assembly: GCA_036649255.1. Lineage (GTDB taxonomy): Bacteria > Bacteroidota > Bacteroidia > Bacteroidales > WCHB1-69 > JAVWBZ01. The sequence continues at coordinate 7,970 of JAVWBZ010000059.1, read as the reverse complement.
TCCTATGAATTCTTCCGTTTCGGCATCTTTCACAATGGTGCCCAAGGGAACCTCTACATAAGCATTTTTTCCGTTTTTCCCAAAACACTGATTGGCACTGCCGCTTTCTCCGTCTTCAGCAAAAATATGCTTGGTATATCGCAGGTGTAAGAGTGTCCACAAATTATGATTTCCTCTTAGAATGACATCGCCACCTTTTCCCCCGTCGCCACCATCCGGACCGGCTTTTGGATCCTGAGCCGTACGCATTAAATGTGCTGAACCGGCTCCTCCTTTTCCTGAACGGAAAAAGATCTTTACATAATCTATAAAATTGTCATTCGCCATAATTGTTAATTTAAATTGTCAAGAATTTCACCCTTTTTTTATAATATGATAGGGAGATTTTAAAATTTTCTGCTTCCCGGTTTAACAAAGGGCACACC
>JAVWBZ010000059.1:0-7535 GCA_036649255.1 Bacteroidales bacterium | reverse complement strand
ATCAGCTTCCCAGCTTTCAATATTTAGTTTAATAGCGCCGTAAACAGGGTAGGGTAGGTTTTGTGCGCTTCGGTCAACTATACAGGCAATTCCCACTACTTCGGCTCCGTAAGATTTTAATACTTCAATGGTCTCTAAAGAAGATTTACCAGTAGTTACAACATCTTCCGTGATCAATAGTTTTTGCCCCGGTTTTACTTCGAACCCACGGCGCAAAGTCATTTTTCCCTCTTCTCTTTCGGTGAAGATAGCCGGAACCCCCAATTGTCTACCTAATTCATAAGCTACAATGATACCACCCATTGCCGGACCTACCACCATGTCAATTTCTTTTCCTTTAAGTTGTTCTGTTACAACAGATAATACTTTTGCTGCCCTATCGGGATATTGAAGTAATTTGGCGCATTGACAGTATCGATTACTGTGTCTTCCTGAAGAAAGTAAAAAATGCCCTTCCAAAAGAGCTTCAGATTGTTTTAATTGTTCTATTACCATAACTTTTATTATCAATAAAATTTTGGCTGCAAATTTACGGGAAATAATTGGATATTGAATAATTCTCCTAAAATTCCAAATAACTTTCTATTTTTTTCAATAATTCATGATAGGCGTTGGTGGCTCGCTGAAATTCATTTAAATCCTTTATTTTTCCATATTTATTTCGATAATGAAGAACTGACTTTGTAAGATAAGCATCAAAATAGGGATGACTGATCAACTCTTTATAATCTGCTTCATTAATTTTAATTTTCCGAATGGCTTTACTGTCTAAAGTAAAGTATTTGTCAATATAATCAAGCTGTATGTTTTGAAGAATATAAATTTCATTTAACTGAGCAAAATTATAATACCCCCCAAGTTGTTCACGGTATTCAATGATTTTTTGAGCTCTTTTACTTCCAAATTGAGGAATTTTAATAATATCACTGGTGTCGCAATGGTTTAAATCTATTTTTATAATTGTGTAGAGTGGTTGTTTTTTGCGGAATGTCGAATCGTCGAAATAATACCCTTTCTTCCATGTTGAATCGGAATAAGAATAGTGGAAACGGTTGCTTTTTGCTTGTTCCCATTGCTTTTTTTTATCATTGTAAAGGTCTGATAAGGAATCGGCAATGGCATTTTGTTGTTTTTCAAAAGCAATGACTTCGGTTTTGAAATCGGAAAAGTCGAATTTATGAGTCTCGCCATGATTATATAAACCATAGAATAGAAAGGAGGTCATAATCAATAACAGAATAAAACAGGCTGCAATAAATTCGCCTTTGCTAAGATGAAAAAATGATTTCATGTTGTTGTTGTTTTGAGATGAGGAGTTTATTTTCGAGTTAATTAAAGTTGAACTGTTTTCCACCTTGTTTTTTCAATAGATGAAAAAATAGGTTCTGAAAAGATCTTTTTATTTTTTACTGTCGAAGTGTAAAGTATTTATTATCAATCATTAATAATCATTAATACATCAATCGGAATAACCTCATAAAGAACTTATTAATTACCATTCATTCGTAAAATGGGTTGGCAAATTTACATTTTTTTTGGAAATAATTCGAATTGATTTATCTTTTTGAAAAAAATCATAAGGATTTTTAAAATTTACCAGCATTGAAAAACAAGGGAATGACTGTTTAAAAGATTTGAAAGGCTATAAGGTGTAATTCATTAAAGTTATTTTCCAAATATTTATGATGATTTATACGGGAGTATAAAAAATAATGGCTGCAAGAATCAAACCTTCATTCTTGCAGCCATTGAGAAATTTATTCTGATTTTTTTGTATTTAATGAATGAACAATTAGATAGATGCACAAACCTACGAACATGACAATAGCCAAAATATTAAAGAAAGAGCTTCCAACATAAGATGCCGGCATACCCAATTCCACGCCTCCATATTTCAAAATGGCACTTACCACTCCCATGATGGCACCTCCGGCCAATAAACCTGAAGCCAGCAAGGTTCCTTTTTCTTTGCGAGCTTTATTGGTGGCTTCGTCTTTACTGCGACTTGCAATCAACCAAGCCAAAAATCCACCTGCTAATAATGGGATATTGAGTTGTAACGGAATAAACATTCCCAATGAAAAGGCCAATGCAGGAACTCCTATTCTATCTAAGGCAATAGCTAAGATGGCACCTATAATATAAAGAATCCAAGGAGTTTGCCCTCCAAACATCAAAGGTTCAATAATGGCGGCCATGGCGTTGGCTTGAGGTGCAACCAGTGCTCCTTCACCTGTATATCCGTAAGTTTCTGAGAGTAACATGATGACTGCTCCCACGGTAAGGGCGGAAACCAAGGTGCCCACAAATTTAAGAGCTTCTTGTTTAAAAGGAGAACTTCCAATCCAATAACCGATTTTTAAATCTGTAATGAAACCGCCGGCCATGGCCAGTGCAGAACAAACAATTCCCCCTACAACCAATGCGGTAACGATTCCCGTACCTCCTTGTAAACCAACAGCGGATAAAATAAAAGAAGATAAAATCAGTGTCATCATGGTCATGCCAGAAACAGGATTGGTTCCCACGGTTGCAATGGCGGTGGCTGCTACGGTAGTAAACAAAAAAGCAAAGATAAACACAATTAAAATTCCTATAATAACCTGTTTCATATTCATTTCCATTCCGCCAAAAATAAAAAAAGCAACCATCATAAGTAATACGGCTACAAATCCAAATAGGATAATTTTCATTGAAATATCGCGTTGTGTGCGGCTTACATGAGTGTGTTCGTTGTTTCCCTTACTGGCTTTGAAAGCCACCCCTAAAGAAGTTTTGATGACACCGGCAGATTTAATTACACCAAGAATTCCAGCCATGGCAATACCCCCTATGCCAATGTATCTTACGTAATTGGAAAAAATTAGATCGGGATCTAATGTACTCATTAGGATTCCGTCGGGTGTGATGCCATATTGTCCGAGTAATGGAACGATGAACCACCAAGACAGAAAAGAACCCGCACAGATAATGGTTGCATATTTCAATCCAATTAGATAACCTGTGCCCAATAAGATGGAGCCAGCATTCATCTTGAATACAAACTTGTGGTTCATGGCCAGATGTTCACCCCAAACAGCCATACGGGTTGAAATATTTTCAGCCCAAAATTGGAAAGAAGTCATGCAAAAATCATAAATACCTCCAATTAAACCACTTATTACTAATAATTTAGCTTGATTTCCTCCTTTGGCCCCTGATACCAGAATTTCGGTGGTAGCAGTTGCTTCTGGAAAGGGATATTTCCCGTGCATGTCTGAAACAAAATATTTACGGAAAGGAATTAAAAAGAGTATACCAAGAAAACCTCCGAAAAGAGAAGCCAAAAATATTTGGAAAAAGTTGACTTGTATATTGATGTCGGGATTGGTTTCTTGTATAATATAAATGGCCGGTAATGTAAAAATGGCACCGGCTACGATAACTCCCGAGCTTGCACCTATAGATTGAATGATGACATTTTCGGATAAAGGACTTTTACGCTTTGCCAGTGTGGAAGCACCTACGGCAATGATGGCAATAGGAATGGCTGCTTCGAAAACTTGTCCAAAACGTAATCCTGAATAGGCCGTAGCTGCTGAAAAGATAACGGCCATGATAATACCCCAAACGAAGGTCCAAGTGTTGATTTCGGGATATTTTTTATTAGATAATAAAATAGGTTTATACTCTTCGCCTTTCTTAAGCTCTGTATAAGCATTGTCGGGAAGCTTGATTTCGCTTTCTTTTAATAAATATTCTTTTTCTTCCATAAAAATAATTTTGATGATTTTTTAAATAACGCACAAAAATACAAAAAATGTCTTTCATGTTTTATAAAAAAAATGATCAAGCATGTTGTCTATTTTCAAAAAAAAATGTATTTTTGCACTCCCTAAAAGCCCAGGTGGTGGAATTGGTAGACACGCTACTTTGAGGGGGTAGTGGGAGAACTCCCGTGCAAGTTCGACTCTTGTCCTGGGCACTGAAAAGCTGATTGATTATCAGCTTTTTTATTTTGTGTTGAAGTGAACAAATGAAGATGTTTTATCGTTCAAACCTCGAAGTTTATTATTTTTATGGAATTTTAAATAATATAAAATTATGAAAAAAAGAATTTTTTTAATCTTATTGATTCCAGTCTTTCTTTCTTCTTGCGTTTCAAAACGCAAATTTGTAGAAGCCGATACAGCTCGAACAAAATGCGAGAAACAGACTACCGAGCTTAATAAAGAAGTGAAATCATTAATTGCAGACAAAGTGGATCTTAATGATAAAGCAAGACTTTTGGAAAGGGATACTACTGAATTAAAAGCACAATTATCCCAAAAAGAAAAAATGCTGCAGGAAGAACGTAAATTGCTTAATTCGAGTGAAAAAGAATTGAGTGAAAAGATGCAAGCTTTAACCGAACGGGAGGCGACCATTAATTCCCTAAGAAAAATTATTGACACACAGAATGCTGCCATGCAACAGCTTCTTGCCAGTGTGCAGGATGCATTGATGGGTTTTAATAGGGAAGAGTTGACCGTTACTACTAAAAATGGAAAAGTATATGTGGCCATGTCCGACAAATTATTGTTCAAGTCGGGAAGTGCTACGCTTGACGCGCGAGGCAAAGAAGCTTTGCAAAGTTTGGCAGAAGTGTTGAAAACACAAAAGGATATTGATATTGAAGTGGAAGGACATACCGATAACTTGCCTATTAAAACGGCACAATTTAAAGATAATTGGGATTTAAGTGTAATTAGAGCCACTTCGGTGGTAAGAATTCTTACGGAAGAATATGGCCTTGATCCGGTACAAGTGACCCCTTCTGGCAGATCATCTCTTTATCCTGTTGCAGAAAACACAACACCTGAAGGGCGTGCAAAAAATAGAAGAACAGAAATCATCTTATCTCCGAAATTGGATTCGCTATTTGAAATGTTAAATAAATAATATGACCTTATTGATGTCGGATATTAAATCCGAAACTGCTATTTTGGTTGGGGTTTCTACCCCAACCATTTCAATGGAAAGAGTGGAGGAATATCTGGATGAGTTGGCTTTCTTAGTGGATACAGCCGGAGGAATCCCCATTAAAAAGTTTATGCAAAATTTACCTTATCCTGATCCGAAAACCTACCTTGGATCGGGGAAATTAAATGATGTGTGTACTTTTGTACAAGAAAATAAAATTGATCTTGCGGTATTTGATGACGAACTTTCTCCCTCGCAAATTAGAAATATTGAAGCAGTGCTGGGGTGTAAAATTTTGGACAGGACCCACTTGATTTTGGATATATTTTCTAAACGTGCTCAGACAGCTCATGCAAAAGTACAAGTTGAATTGGCTCAGTATCAATATTTGTTACCTCGTTTGACTCGTATGTGGACCCACTTGGAAAAACAACGAGGCGGAATTGGGATGCGTGGACCGGGAGAGAAAGAAATTGATACCGATCGGCGTATCATTCGTGATCGGATTTCATTGCTGAAAGAAAAACTAAAAGAGATCGATAAACAGAAAATGACGCAACGCGGAAACCGTGAGAAATTTATACGAGTTGCTTTAGTGGGATATACCAATGTGGGAAAATCAACCCTGATGAATCTCATTAGCAAATCAGATGTTTTTGCCGAAAATAAATTATTTGCAACATTGGATACGACGGTTCGCAAAGTAGTGATTGAAAATTTACCTTTTTTGTTATCTGATACAGTGGGTTTTATTCGTAAACTCCCTCATAGTTTGGTTGAATCGTTTAAATCTACTTTAGACGAGATTCGTGAGACAGATTTACTGCTTCATATTGTGGATATTAGCCATTCCGATTTTGAAGAACAAATAACAGTGGTGAATCAAACATTGGAAGAACTAAAAGCCGGAAATAAACCCATGATTATTATTTTCAATAAAATTGATAACTATAAATGGGTGGAAAAAGAATCAGATGATTTGACTCCTAAAGAAAAATGTAACATTACGTTGGACGAATTAAAGGCCACCTGGATGGCCAAAACAAGTAGACAAACCTTGTTTATTTCAGCAACGGAAAAAGAAAATATAGAGGAGTTGAAGAGTGCTTTATATGAAGAAGTAAAAAAATTGCACATCCAACTTTATCCATATAATCATTTTTTATACTGAGATAGTTAGATATACATCAAGAAACTTAGAATCTTATCTACCATCCTTGCATTCGCAAATGTTGGTAATTAAAATTTCAGTTTTGGGCAATAAAATTTCCATTGTTTCCAATTCTTTCCCTTTCAAAGGAACTTGTCGTAAATCAATGGTCTTTAATGTATTTGCAAGATTTACAATACTTTCTGGTAGTTTATATAAAGGATTATCCCAAGCATCAATAATTTGAAGATTGGTTAAGTTGGCGATGCTTTCGGGAAGAGTTTCAATCATATTTCTGTTGATAATTAATGATTTTAATTCCGTAAGTTGCCCTAATGTTTCGGGTAAATGTACCAATCGATTGTTTTCAAGATTTAAATATTGCAAATTTGATAATAATGCTATATCTTGATTGATAATTAATAATTTGCAGTTTCTGAGGGTTAATTCCCTTAAATTTTTTAATTGCAAAATTTCTTTCGGAATGGAGTCGCATTTTGGTTTTCCCGATAATTTTAATCGATAAACCATGTCGGGTTTTTGAAGAGCTGTTTCCAAATTAGTATAAACAACCCCATTATCGTCAGAGGCATACTTTATTACTTGTGCATGCATATACGAGGAGAATGAAAATAAAAACAACAAAAACAACTTAACGGTCAATAATTTTTTGTATTTCATCTTGATCTATTTTGATTTGTTCTATTAACGCAGAAGTTGAAGTAAAAGTGCGCTCGTCTCTGATTTTTTCTATGATATAAAATTCTATGACTTGATTATAAATGGTATCTGAAAAATCGAAAATATGAATTTCATAAGAGGTTTGTGTTAATTGTAGTGTTGGACGAGTACCCGCATATAACATACCGAAATAGACTTTTTTCTGAACGGTCAATTGGACAGCATATACTCCATTTTCTATTTGAGCGTGAGGTTCATGAAGAGATAAGTTGGCCGTAGGAAATCCAAATTTTCTGCCGTTTTGCAGTCCCTTTACAACAATTCCCGAAAAAGTTTGATGATCATAAGTTGCCATATGGGTTCGATTGGTTTACAAAAGTACATAAAATATTATTGTTACTTAATAACAATGAACTATGAAAAGCATGTATTTTTTGATGTGAATTTATACCATCCTGTAAATTGATAAGAATAATAGAGCTTGAATTAGTTGTCTTATATAAGAAAATAAAAGATAGAATATCAAAAAAGGCTTCCATTCGGAAGCCTTTTTGGGGATAAGAGGTGATGACGGATTAGTAAGCCACACCTTGAGCGATCATTGCATCGGCAACTTTGATGAAACCTGCAATGTTAGCACCTTTAACGTAGTTGATATAACCGTCTTTTTCAGTACCATGTTTAACACAGTTTTCGTGAATATTATTCATAATACCCTGTAATTTTTCGTCAACTTCTTTAGCTGACCAAGAAAGTTTCATTG
>JAVWBZ010000058.1:0-8325 GCA_036649255.1 Bacteroidales bacterium | reverse complement strand
AATCACCTACTATTCGTGGGGGAGCAACTGTATTTGGACCTCATCCAAGAGATTATAGTTTCAAGCTAAACAAAAAAATCAAACGCCTGGCCCGTTTTTCAGCCTTAACCTACAAAGCAAAAGAAAACAAAATTATTGTGATTGAAGATTTTGCATTCGATGCTCCTAAAACAAAAGCTTATTTGGATATTCTAAAAAAATTCAATTTGGAAGATGCAAAAACTTTATTGTTGGCAAACGAAAGCAATAAAAATGTTTACATGTCTTCTCGTAACTTGAAACGCGCTAATGTGATGAGATCTACTGACGTTAATACTTATCATGTATTGAATGCCACAAACTTGATCATCTGCGAAAAAAGTATTGCCGATATTGAAAAAATGTTGGGTGAATAAGAATTGGCTAATAAGCAAATTAAAACAGTTAAACGATTAAACAAAAATAACAATGAACGTATTAATAAAACCCATCATCAGTGAAAAAATGACAGCGGCTGCCGAAAAATATAACCGCTACGGTTTCATTGTTGATAGAAAGGCTACCAAAACCCAAATTAAAAAAGAGGTTGAGGATATATACGGAGTAAAGGTTCTTCAAGTTAATACCCTCGTTCAACGTGGCAAATCAAGTTCACGTTATACCAAAGCAGGGATGATTAACGGACAAAAGAACACCGTGAAAAAAGCGATGATATTCGTAAATAAAGAAGATAAAATTGATTTCTATAGCAATATTTAAAGATGGCATTAAAAAAGTACAAACCAGTAACGCCAGGTCAGCGCTTTAAAGTAATCAGCGCGTTTGACGAAATTACCACAAATAAACCCGAAAAGAGTTTATTATGTCCTAAAACAAGGACTGGCGGAAGAAATAACAGTGGTAAAATGACGATGCGGTATCGCGGAGGCGGTCACAAGAAGATGTATCGTTTTATAGATTTTAAAAGAGATAAAGATGTTGTTCCTGCTACAGTGAAAACAATCGAATACGATCCCAACAGATCAGCTCGTATTGCTTTATTATGCTATGCCGATGGAGAAAAACGCTATGTGATAGCTCCCCACGGATTAAAAGTAGGCCAACAAGTTGTTTCAGGTACGGGCGTTTCTCCCGATTTGGGAAATTGCTTGCCATTGGCTGAAATTCCTTTTGGATCCGTAATTCATAATATTGAATTACGCCCGGGACAAGGTGCTAAAATCGCACGTAGTGCAGGATCATACGCACAATTAATGTCAAGAGAAGGAAAATATGCTACCATTAAATTGCCGTCAGGTGAAACCAGAATGATCCTTTGTAGTTGCAAAGCTACTATCGGAATGGTTTCTAATGTTGACCACAGTTTGGAAGTTTCCGGAAAAGCAGGTAGATCCCGTTGGCTGGGACGTCGCCCGAGAGTCCGTGGTGTTGTAATGAACCCGGTTGATCACCCAATGGGCGGTGGTGAAGGTCGTGCAACAGGTGGACACCCACGTTCAAGAAAAGGGTTGCCAGCTAAAGGTTATAGAACCAGATCTCCCAAAAATAATTCTGATGAATACAATATAGAAATTATTAAAAAATAAATTAAAGTAATTTAATATGTGGAGTTCATTAAAAAAAGGTCCATATATACATTATAAACTTGAACAACGAGTAACGGAAGCTCAAGAATCGGCTAAAAAGGCTACCATCAAAACATGGTCACGCGCTTCTATGATTTCGCCTGATTTTGTGGGATTAACCATCGCTGTTCATAATGGAAATAAGTTTATCCCCGTTTATGTTACCGAGAACATGGTAGGCCATAAATTGGGCGAATTTGCTCCTACACGTATATTCCGTGGACACGCAGGTCAAAGAGACAAAGGAAAAAAATAAATTTTTTTCCTAAAAAAACAGGTGTTTATTCTGTCAGCATTGCTGAATAGTTGAAATATATCAAAGCCTTACTGAATGTTCGGTAAGGCTTTTTTATTGGGCGTGCCGGCTTCGCCGTCGCGCTTTCCGCTGCAAGTCCTCATTTCGCTCTGCTCCATTCCGGGCTTTCCGCTGCAATCGCTCACGCGGGAAATTGAAAATAATCCCGTGTAAAACTAAAACAAACCTTCATTAATACTGCTATTATTCTTGAATATCTGTCCGTAATTCGTAATTAATTACTACTTTTGCCGCACCAAAAAAAATAGTATGACAGGATATTTGTATAGTAATGTAAATAAGGTAACCACCAATATCTTACAGCGAATGCGGAACGAAGGTGAAAAAATTGCCATGCTTACCGCCTATGATTATTCTACGGCAAAACTGTTGGATATGGCTAAAATAGATGTTATTTTGGTGGGAGATTCGGCAGCCAATGTCATGGCTGGCTATCGAACTACCCTGCCCGTTACATTGAATGAAATGATCTACCATGCCTCTTCTGTGGTTAGAGCAGTAGAACGAGCCTTGGTGGTAGTAGATCTCCCGTTCGGAACCTATCAGGGAAACTCCAAGGAAGCTCTTCACTCAGCTATTCGCATTATGAAAGAATCGGGAGCCGATGCCGTTAAAATGGAAGGAGGGGTGGAAATTTCCGAATCTATCGATCGTATTTTAAGTGCCGGAATACCGGTGATGGGACATCTTGGACTAATGCCCCAGTCTATTAATAAATTTGGCACCTATACTGTAAGAGCCACCGATGAAAAAGAAGCCGAAAAATTACTTGCTGATGCAAAAATTCTGGAAACCCACGGTTGCTTTGCCGTGGTGCTTGAAAAAATTCCAGCAGAGTTTGCCAGAAAAGTTACAGCATCCATTGCAATTCCTACCATTGGAATAGGAGCTGGTTCGGAAGTAAGCGGTCAAGTGCTTGTTTTTCATGATATGATGGGAATTACACAACAATTTTCCCCCCGTTTTTTGAGACGTTATCATAATCTTAGCGAAGAAATTATTAATGCCGTTTCACACTATATTCAAGATGTGAAAAGCATTGATTTTCCTAGCGAAAAAGAACAATACTGATCAGAAACGCTACATCAAAAAAATACAAAGAAATGATTGTACTGAATAGGGTGTTGAATTTAAAAACGGAATGATTCTTAAATTGAATTTCAATTGAAAGAGATAAAAGATAGAATTTTATATGAAGACAATCACCTGATCGTAATCAATAAAAGAGCAGGCGAAATTGTACAAGGTGATAAAACCGGAGACGAACCGCTATTGGAAAAGGTGAGAGAATATATCCGGGTTCGATATGATAAACCCGGTAACGTTTTTTGCGGTCTGGTACATCGAATTGACAGACCCGTGAGTGGAGCGGTTATATTTGCGAAAACTTCCAAAGTACTTACCCGAATGAATACGATTATAAAAGAACGTAAAATTTCCAAAATCTATTGGGCTATCGTGGAAAATATACCCGACAAAGAAAAAACAACCTTGATTCACTATCTTAAGAAAAATGAAAAGTTGAATAAAAGTTTTGCCTTCGACAAAGAAGCAGCGGGAACCCAAAAAGCAATCTTGTCTTATACCATGTTGGCGCATTCCGAACGATATGCCTTGTTGGAAGTTGAACTGCTTACCGGAAGACACCATCAGATCAGGGCTCAGTTGTCGTCGGCCGGATTGGTCATTAAAGGTGATTTGAAGTATGGTGCAAAACGGTCGAACGTAGATGGCTCTATTTCTTTGCATGCAAGAAAGATCGAATTTGAACATCCTGTTTCTCATCAAAATGTGTTAATCATAGCTGAACCATTTGATTCACTTTTTAAAAAAAATTTAAATTGATTTTTTTTTATTTAGGTGGCTGAGGTAAACAATTTTATTGTATTTTTGTTCTCTGAAAGTAAAAATATAATAAGTATGAAAAAAATATTTACCTTGGCTTTTTTAATGATTTCGTTGCTTGGTTTCGGACAATCATTAAAATTTATTTATAACGGCACTGAATATACCCATCATGATACCATTAATGTTGCCGTGGAAAATTTGACGACCAATAATTATTATTATCTTGACATTGTCAATACCTCTTCAGAAGATTTATTTATTTTGGTTAAAAAGGAAATCATTTCCTTTTTGGAAGGATCTACCAATAATTTTTGTATTGCAGAACAATGTTATGATGGGTTGCAGTCTGTAGAACCATTGTTTATTTTTTCAGGTGATACGGTTACACATGATAATGATGCCGCTTTTCATATAACATATAAACCTAATTCGCAAGGTGTTTCTGTGATTAAATATCTGTTTTATGACCAAAATAATATAGCAGATGAATCTAATATTATTTTTAAATTCGTAAGTGGAACATCCTCTATTGGTAATAATAATGGTAAAATGGTTACTTCTTTGAAAGCTTATCCTAATCCTGCAACCAATAAAGTTACTTTTGAATATAATATTAATCAAAATAACGGAGAACAAGCTAAATTGGTCGTTAAAAATTTAATGGGAATTACGTTATATGCTCAGACTATTCCGCAAGGAGAAAATAAAGTTGCTGTGGATATTTCAAATTATACGGCCGGAGTTTATTTTTATTCTATTGAAATGTCGGGAAAACCCTATATAACGAAAAAATTATTGGTTAAATAATAGCTTTGCTCCATAATAATTTCATTTTGATAAGTGATCATTCGGGATTGTTTAAAGGGCATCTTTTGCCTGCATCCGATAATTTTCTTGAAAAAGTCGTTATTAATACCAGTTGGGAAACGATTGTGGTATGTGTAGTGCTTGCATTACTCACTTCCATTTTTGTGTTGTATCGTAGAAAAGCCGTTTTGATGATACAATCTCTTTTTTCACAACGTTTTTTTTCGCAGCTTATTAGAGAAGGAAAATTGTTGACTGAACGAATTTATATTTTGCTTTTAGCGGTTGTTTTTTTAGTCCAATCGCTTGCCTTGGTTCTGATCATTGATTATTTTTTCCCATCCCTTTTTTCCTCGTATTCGTTTTTGCTCAAATTTGCTTTTGCATTTATCATCTTTTTTGTTGATTATTTACTGAAAATGCTGAGCCTTTATATTTTCACTCTTTTGTTTGAATACAAGGACGAACTTTATTCATGGACTTTATATAAATTATTTTATTTAACGTTAACCAGTTTATTCTTATATCCCATTGTGGTGTTGGTGCTTTATACCAAACAATACTACTTTTTTGGGCTCTATATTCCGGTTCTATTGCTCTCTTTCTTATTGATGGCTTATAAGATGTTCACAATAAATCCTAAAAAAATCAATTTGTTTCAATTTTTTATTTACTTTTGCACCGTCGAAATTTTACCGTATTTGGTAGGAATAAAAATACTACTAAATTTAGGGAAATAACAATTCTAGAAGATAATAAGATTTGTACAAATGAAAGTAAAAAACATCCTAATTTCTCAAAATGCACCTGTTGATTTTGAAAAATCTCCATATGCTGATTTAAAGAAAAAGTATAGTGTCACTATTGATTTTTACAAGTTCTTTAAAATCGAAAGTGTTTCGGGTATTGAATTCAGAAAATCGAAAGTTAATATTTTAAATCATACTGCTGTTGTATTTTCTAGTAAAAATACGATAGATCAGTTCTTTAACTTGGTGAAAGATTTAAGAGTCGATATTCCTGAGTCCATGAAATATTTTTGCACGACAGAATCGGCCGCACACTATCTGCAAAAGTATATTCAGTTTAGAAAAAGAAAAATATTTTTTGGAAAAAATAATAACCCTAACGGAGTGTATGATCTATTTTTAAAAAATAAAGATCAGAAATATCTCATCCCATGTGGCTCCGATTCGATGGGAACACAGTATGCCGAGTTTTTCGACAAACATGAAATAGAATATACGCAAGCCGTTGTATTTAATACAATTCCGGCTGATTTGAAAAAAGATATTGACATTACTAAATACGATTTGATTGTATTTTTCAGTCCAGCTGGAGTACAATCATTGCGCTCTAATTTCCCCGATTTTAAACAGGAAGAAGTTGCTTTCGGAGCTTTGGGTTCAGCTGCTGCTTCGGCTATTGAAGCGGAAGGATGGACTTTGAATGTAATGGCGCCTACCAAAGAAGCCCCTTCCATTACGGCTGCTTTGGACATCTTTTTGAAAGATCATGCAACCAGACGGCGTTAGCGATATATCGTTGAAGTTCTCTAAAAAAGAGAGAATTACCTCTCATTCTTTGTTGGAAGAGTTAGTTACTGCTAATCAATCGGTATTTGTATTTCCTTGTAAATGTTATTTTAAGATTGAAAATACAGAGGGTTGTAATAAAATTGCCATCGCAGTTCCTAAAAGACTTTTTAAGCGTGCAGTAGATCGGAATAGAATTAAAAGACTTATCAGAGAAGCCTATCGGTTGAATAATAAAAAAATATTGAAGAAAAATACACTTCTATCCCATAGAAACATTAGCCTGTTATTGGTTTTTGTGGGGAAGGAGATTTTACCTTATGCGCAGATGGAAGGAAAAATGATACAGTTACTGAGTAAACTTTCAGAAAAAATTCAATGCCAGAAATAAATGAATTTAGTAAAAAAGATATTGACAGGTTTTATGATTTTTTTGATAAGAGCTTATCAATGCACCTTGTCACCGTTTATCGGAAGATCGTGTCGTTATCTTCCAACTTGTTCAAATTACGGTATTCAAGCCATTAAAAAGTATGGCCCTTTTAAAGGAGGTTGGCTTGCCCTGAAGAGAATTTTGTCTTGCAATCCTTGGGGGGGAAGTGGCTATGATCCCGTTCCTTAATTTTTTTAACACTATATCCTTCACATATATAATTATATATTATATTTGCAGCCATGCAAAATATAGGTTTACTTTCTTGTAAACCGTTAATTTAAAACTATATACACCTATGAAGATTTCATTTAATTGGCTGAAACAATACCTTAATTTTGATTTATCACCAGAAGAAACCGGAAGATATTTAACCGATTGTGGTCTGGAAGTAGAAGGTTTGGAAGAATTTGAATCTGTAAAAGGAGGTTTGCGAGGCTTGGTAGTAGGGGAGGTTCTTACTTGTGAAAAACATCCCGATTCCGATCATTTGAGCATTACGACGGTTAAAACGAACCATGAAACGGTACTGAATATAGTGTGCGGAGCTTCCAATGTGGCACAGGGGCAAAAAGTGATTGTGGCCATGGTGGGTGCCACCTTGTATAAAGGAGACGAAGCTTTTACTATAAAAAAATCTAAAATTAGAGGGATAACTTCTGAAGGTATGATTTGTGCGGAAGATGAAATTGGAGTGGGAAATTCTCATGACGGTATTCTGGTATTGAACCCTTCTGCCAAGGTGGGAACCCCTGCAGCTGATTTTTTCCAGTTGCCTACGGATTATATCTTTGAAATAGGACTTACCCCCAATCGAAGCGATGCTATTTCACATGTGGGAGTGGCTCGCGATTTACATGCTATTCTCAAAATTAATAATATTCCTTGTTCCACTTTGATGCTTCCGAATGCTTCCGAATTTAACTCCTATTCCCAGTATAAAATGGATATTACCATCGAAAATAGTGTGGCTTGCCCCCGCTATACAGGTTTGGTATTGGATCATGTTACGGTGAAAGAATCTCCGGAGTGGTTGCAAAATCGTTTGAAATCCATTGGAATACGTCCTATTAACAACATTGTAGATATTACACAGTTTGTGATGTTCGAACTGGGACAACCCATGCACGCTTTTGATGCGGATAAAATTAAGGGGAACAAGGTGATGATAAAAAATCTTCCCGAGGGAACTCCTTTTGTAACTTTAGACGGAGAAGAAGTAAAACTTTCCAGTGAAGATTTGATGATATGCAATGCGGAAAATGGACTGTGTATCGCAGGCGTTTACGGGGGGCGTGATTCGGGTGTAACACAACGTACCACGGCTGTATTTTTGGAAAGTGCCTATTTTAATCCCGTTTCTGTTAGAAAAACATCAAAAAGACATTCTTTAAAGACAGATGCCTCTTTCCGGTATGAACGTGGTTGTGATCCCGAGATAACCGTTTATGCCATTAAAAGAGCCGCCAATTTAATAAAAGAGTTGGCCGGTGCCGACATCGTTTCCGATATTATGGATGTGTATCCATCTGAAATAGAACGTCCTAAGATTAGACTACATTTTGATGAAATTAATAAAATTGCCGGTAAGCAAATTGAAAAACAGACAGTATCCAATATCCTATTATTACTTGGCATGGAGATTCAAACGGTTGATGATGAACAGATGATGGTTTCAATACCATTGAATAAAACAGATGTAACTCGCCCTATTGACTTGATAGAAGAGGTGTTGCGTATATATGGCTACAACAATATTGAAATTCCTGATATCCTGACTTA
>JAVWBZ010000057.1:0-8342 GCA_036649255.1 Bacteroidales bacterium | reverse complement strand
GTATTTGATAAAGTTTATGTGGATTATAATCAACACGAAAAAATTAATAATCATATATTACAAAATTAAAAGAGAATGCTCAATTTGAAGGTGTTTAAGAATTTAATATTCCAGAAAAAGCGAGTACAGGAATCTTAAAAGACGAAAAAATTGTGCTCAAAAAAGGAAAAACAGAGCATCATTGCCGCCGAATTGCCTTTTGGGACCATAAAAGCGGGAAAACAAAAGAAAAATTAGTCTATTTCTTGACCAATAAATTTGATATTGAGACAGATGAAGTTCTCGGAATTTACAAACGGCATTGGCAAATTGAGACCTTATTTAAAAAACTGAAACAGAATTTTCCGTTCAAATATTGCTATGGAGGCATTGTAAACTCCATAAAATCAAATATCTGATGGGTTGATGCTCAATGCATCAGCCTTTTTTCTGAAATTCATCGTTTTTTTATCGGACAGTCATAAAAAAACATGTACTTTTGCAGGTGCAAAACAATAACTAAATAAATTTATTATGAAAAAAACATGTATTATTCTGTCTCTCATTGCATTGATAGGTTTATCAGCAACATCCTGTAATAAAAGTTGTAGTTGTAAAGTTTGGGTAGCAGGTGTTTCTGTTGATTCCTATGAAGTAGAACTTGATCAAAGTGCTAAAAAATGTAAAGATCTGAACACATTTGTAGAATCTGAAAAAATTGGAAAATCAGGTCTCGAATGCAAATAAATTTGGTTGTAAATACAAAGAAGGCTACTTAAACCAAAGTAGCCTTCTTTTTTTTCCATAACAATAGTACCCCCAAAGCTGTTATGATGGTAGCCGTTACAAACAACGGAATAAAACCCTTAATATCTGTAGGCTGCATATTTTCAACATCAAACCCTTTTTTCATCAATACAAATTGAATAATAACCGTTAAAGTGTTGTGTAAAAAATGTGCCAATATCGGCAACCATAACGAACCGCTCCAAAAAAGCAAATATCCTAAATAGGCACCTAACAAAAAACGTGGAATAAAACCGAAAAATTGCAAATGAATGGCGCTGAAAATAAAAGCGGTAATCCAAATAGCAAGATGTTGATTTTTCGTCCAATCGGCTAAAAAAGGTTGTATGGTACCTCTAAAAAGCAACTCCTCACAAAAAGCAGGCAAAATTGCAAATACGACAAGATTGAGCAATAAAATAGATATTCTTGGATCATTCGTCAGTAAGGTAATGATTGTTTGGCTATTCTCTTCCATAGTTCTCATCCACTGTTCTACTTTCGACCATGCTTCTGGTAACGCCATCTCTTCGTTCCATTGGGCAAATCCTACCACTACGGGTATAATGATCAATGACATCACAATGACAATATCGGCCAATATATAATTCGGGGCTTTATCCATTTTATTATAGCTTAACCAATTGCGTTTAGAACAATAAGCAAACAACAATCCCGGAACGGCAAAAGTACCTATAGACGAAAAAGATTGAATAATACGATAATAACCAACCTGATGTTGGTTCATCACGGAAGTCATATCAAAACCATATGCCAGCATGGCAACAAGTTGCCCCAAAGAAGAAAAAATAGTCACTCCTCCAACAATAAATAACAATAAATAAAGAATTTGAATCAATCTATTCTTCCCTTCAAAAAACGGTTGCTTTTCCATAAATTTCTATTAAAAAGCAATTGAATGACGTATAAGGTCATCCAATTGCCAATTATCGTACTTATATTCTATTTTACAAAAGCAATAACATCTCCTTTAACAACCCTATCTCCTTGTTTAGCAATAACTTCTATCAATTTACCATTATACAACGATTTAACTTCTTCATTGCCAAAATAGGCTGTGATCCAACATATAACATCACCTTCTTTCAGATCGGCACCGATCGGTTTAGGCATAGAAGGCTCATCTACAGCCAATTCCCAAATAACCAAACCCGAAACAGGCGCTATAATTTGTTTTGCTTCTGGTTCTTTGGCTAAAACTCTATCAATAATTTCTTTTTTAACCAGTTCCGGCGCTTTAATTTCTTTAACAATCACCTGAACATTAGAAGCTTTTTTGGCTTTTTCCAATTCTTCTTCAAATTTCTTTTTGGCGATTCCTGATTTATAATCACGGTATTGGCGATCATGCATAGCCAGTTCAAACAATTCTTCGTCATCCTGTCCGCGGTCCCATCCGTTTTCTTCCATCTCTTTGATATATTTGGGAAGTTCATCAGGATAATTATCTTGCGGAACACCTTTAAAAAATTCAAAGTTATTTTGTTTAGCCAATTCCACAATCTCTGGGGCCACTGTTCCCGGTAACTTTCCGGTTCTCCCCAAAATCATGTCCCAGGTATTTTTATCCATTTGCGAATAACGTTCTTTCCCTTGAGCCATCTGCATAATATTCATCAAGGCAATATTTTTAACATACTGACTGAAAGGTGTTACCAATGGAGGATTTCCCACTTTAGGCCATACATATTGTACTTCATTGAAAAGTTCAACCAGCAGTTCATCTTCCGTTAGTTCTTTTTTTCCTGCATTTCTAAGAAACATATTAATTCCATTGTGTACCCCCTTAAGATCAGCCATCATGGAGCCCATCATGCCTCCCGGTAGGCCGCAACCTACCAGCAACGAGGTCATAATTTTATTTTTCGGATCAATAAAATAGCCCAAAAAATCATCCATAAATTTTTGAGTAAGTGCACGTGCCTGCATGTAAGCATTCATATTGATTTCGGGAACATCAAATCCTGCATCCTTTAACATGGCTTGTATGGTAATTACATCAGGGTGTACCATTCCCCATGAAAGCGGTTCCATGGCCACATCAATGATATCGGCACCATTTTTACAAACTTCAAGTACCGAAGCTACCGAAAAACCGGGACCTGAATGTCCGTGATATTGTACTAAAATATGCGGGTATTTTTCTTTGATGAATTTGGTTAACCGACCTAACATTTCAGGACGTCCTACACCGGCCATATCTTTCAATCCAATTTCATCACAACCGTATTCCACACATTTATCTACCACTCCCATATAATACTCAACCGTATGAATGTCCGAATAGGTAATACTTAAGGCAGCCTGGGAGATCATACCAGCTTCTTTGGCATATTTAATGGAAAGTTCCAAATTGCGATGGTCGTTCAATCCACAGAAAGAACGTGCAATATCAACTCCCTGTGCTTTTTTAACTTTGAACATTAATTTTCTAACATCTTTAGGAACAGGATACATACGTAACCCATTCAACGATCTTTCAAGCATTTGGGTTTGAATACCCGCTTCATTAAAAGGTTTGCACCATTGGCGAACGGCCTTATTCGGATTTTCCCCATAAAGCAAATTTACTTGTTCGGCGGCACCTCCATTGGTTTCTACTCTGGCAAAGCATCCCATTTCAATAATAACCGGAGCGATCTCTACCAACTGATCCACTCTTGGCACATATTTACCCGACGATTGCCACATGTCGCGATATACAAGGCAAAATTTAATCTGTTTTTTCATTTGTATATATTTTTTTTGATAATTGAATAATTGAGGTTTTTTCTTATTGAATTGCTTGATTTTTCCATTCTTGATTTGTTTTTATATTGGGATAACCAAATTATTTAGCAACATCGGCCATGTCGTTTTGTTCACCCAACCATCTCTATTCCATAGGCAATGCCTTAAATCCTTTTCCCATAATCTCGCTACTGTCAATAACATTGATAAAGGCATTCGGATCGATTTTATAAATTCCTTTTTTCAATCTTACAAACTCGCTTCTTGAAACGGTTGTATAGATCATATTTCTTTCTGTTCCCTGATACAAACCGGTTCCTTTAAAACAAGTTCCTCCACGATTCAACTCATTTACAATCGCATGACGAACCTCATCATATTGATCGGTTACAATAAAAATAGTCTTATAAGTTTTAACTCCATCTATCACCATATCAATCACTTTGCTTTCAATAAAGATCAGTAAAATGGAATAGATGGGCAATCTAAGCTGACCAAAAGCGACCAAAGTAGTAAGCGTAATAATCGAATCAACAATCAACACCAACGTTCCTAGTGAAATGTGGGTATATTTATTTAATATCATGGAGATAATATCACTTCCGCCAGATGTGGCACCCGATTTAAAAATAAAACCGATTGCCAAACCATAAATCAAACCAGCTACCAACGTATTTAAAAAATAATCGGGTACAAACTCCAATTCGCCCGGATTCACTTCCGTAAGCAAACCGTCGTGAATAAGGGGATTATATCCCCAGGTAGTTTCGAGCAACCACACAAAACCCAAGATAAGAAAAGTGGAAACCACTGTTTTTACACCAAATTTAGGTCCCAGGATCCAAGTTCCTATTAACAACAAGGGGATATCCATGAAAAAAGCATAATAACTGATTTTCCATGGCCATAGTGTATTAAAAACATTGGCCAAGCCGTAAGTTCCCCCCGGAGCCAAACGATAAGGATTCACAAACATGACATCTCCTACGGCAAACAAAAAACTTCCCAAGATAATAAGACCATAGGCGATGCACCATTCTTTTGAGAGAAATTTTTCTTTTTTATTCACATCCATATATCAATCGTTCTTTATAAGTATAACAATATCTTACAAGCTTTTATATAAAAAGCTTTTGAAGCCAAAGCGAGCGCAAAGATACGATTTTTGTAATTCAAATTACAAGGCAAGTCCCCCCAAAGAAGTTTCTTTATAGAGTGGAGGCAAGTCATGTCCGGTGGCTTTCATCACTTTTACCACACGATCAAAACTAATCAAATGTTTTCCATCGGAAAGAAGGGAAAAGAGTCCGGCATCAATGGCCCGTACGGCAGCAAATGCATTTCGCTCAATACAGGGTACTTGTACCAATCCGCAAACAGGATCGCAGGTCAATCCAAGATGGTGCTCTAATCCAATCTCTGCTGCATATTCCACTTGATAGGAAGAACCTCCTAATAATTGACACATCGCACCGGAAGCCATTGAGCAAGCGGCTCCTACTTCACCTTGGCAGCCGACTTCAGCCCCGCTGATAGAGGCATTGTATTTGATCAAATTTCCGATCAAACCTGCTGTTGCCAAAGCATGTAAAGTTTTCTTTTCGCTTTTATCATAATACTGGTCATGGGTATATAACACGGCTGGTAAAACTCCGGAGGAACCACAAGTAGGGGCCGTTACGACCGTTTGACCACTCGCATTTTCTTCAGACACAGCCAAAGCGTAAACAATAGGCAAATATCTTCTTTGCAAGGAATCGTGTAACCCCTGCGTTCTGGAATACATGGTAGAAGCCTTACGGGGAAGCTGTAACACTCCGGGTAAAGTACTTTCATGTTCCAATCCGTTTTGTATCGTACTTTTCATTTGTTTCCATACCTCAGATAAATAATCCCATATACCCTCCTCTTCAAATTCAGCGACATATTCCCATAATTTACGATTTCCAAGATATTTTAATATTGCCTCCATCGTGGAAACAGGATATATCATGACATCCTGATCTCGTTTGCCATTTTCCGAGATGTCTCCCCCACCAATACTAAAATAACGCTTTTGCAAGAGAATTTCATGTTGTTCGTTATAAGCAAAAAACTCCATTCCATTAGGATGTTCCGGCAGAAAGATATCGGCCTTCCATTCTATAGTGGCATTTTGATTCGGAAATTGTTTTAAAAGGGTCACATCGGTAAGGTGTCCTTTGCCCGTGGCGGCCAAACTTCCATAAAGCGCGATCTTGTATTGTGCCGCATCGGGTATTAATTTCAAAAAAGTATGGGCAGCTCTCACCGGTCCCATGGTATGTGAACTGGAAGGACCACATCCTATTTTAAAAATTTTCTTGATTGTTTCCATTTTTTTATATTTATAAAAATCGTGCAAAAGTAAGACTATTTTCGTTCCTTGTTATCCAATAATGTGAGAATTAAAAATGTAAAAAAAAGATCTTCCCTTCTTAATAAAATCAAATATAATAAAAGCAAAACAAACATAGTCAATGCATTATAAAAATCTATAATTCAATAATATAGATAGTAAACATTCTTACAATACAAAGAAAAATGAAGACATACAATTTCCTTGTCTGTTAATCAGACAAACGTTTCCCGATCATCTATAATCGAAAAATAAAAATGTGAACTTTTTTAAATCAAATTGTACACATTTTAAATCAAAATCATTACGGTTCGACAAACTTAAAATCGGCAGAATATAAAATCTAACTCACTGAAAATAAGGTGTAAATTATCTAATAGAAAGTGTTTTAAAAAAGTAAGACCTCTTAATCGAAGAATGCAAGTTGGGCAGATTCTAATTCTTTTTTGTTGATATGGAGCCATTGTTTTTCTGGATTTTCAAGAAAGCGGAACAAATTGATGTAACATATTAGATTTTGTCGCACCATCGCAAATACCACCTTTTTACTTTCCATTTTTATGATTCCATCCACTGTCTTTTAAGATATTGCTAAACACGGCAATATGCTTTTAAGAAACTATTTCCTTTAATTTTTTCTAACGTTTAAAATATTACTAAACAGGTTGATAGTCGTTAAATGCATAATATACAACTTCCACCATCTTCAATTTTGATTTGCGGATGTATGATAAAAGCGCACGATATTCTTGGTAAAGTTGTTGGTAAATTTCACCGAAAAAATCGCAACTTCGCCGATGGTTAGCATCTGAAAATATGCTCCGCTTGATGCAATAATGAATGCCTAACTGTAAATCGGTTGTCCGAGAAAAGTTGTATTTTTGCTCATAGGATTTTGTTTTTTGCAAAACAACAATAATCCTTTTTGAGGTTAATGTGCTTATATGAACCTTTTTTTGAAAGCCATCAATTTTTTTATAGGATAGTAATAACGATTTTCAACACCTCGCTTTGCAGTTTATTTTAGATAGGTTGCAAAGTTTTACCATGTTTCTGTCACAGTAGGTGGTTAACCTAAATTGAAAACGATTTCAATTTAGGTTAATAAAAAAGCGGACTTACATTATCCGCTGCCGAGGTTTACCACAACCTTGTCCTAAATAAGCAAGCCCGCATTTCTGCGATTGTTACAATATTCTGGGGCTTCATTTTTGTGGTAATTTCGGAAGTCAGAACGTTAAAACGCTATTAAAAATTAATTTTGTTTATGTTACATATTTTTATTGTTGATTAATTACTTGGTTGCAAAGACATTATTTATTTTTTAAGTTTATCATTTATTGAGCCAATTAAAGAATCTATTCGAGAAAAGGCAAACCACTTTTTGCCCAAATCTTTCAGGAATGGCCCAATTATGATATAGAGTTGCAGATTGTCAATGATTAAAAATCGGTCATGGCAATCGAGCAAGGTTTTTATTTCAATAGATGGATATTGTTGATTGTGTTTGGCGATGTCTAATTTCAATTGTGGTGTGAGTTTTTGAGTGTAGATTGTGGCAGATACCTTGGCTTGTCTTTTCGAGAGTATCAATAAAACTGTTTCATCTATATAATTTACCAATTAATACAATTGATATTTTCGTATTTTTGACAAGCTCAGTTGTAAATAAATAAGCATCAAATATTTGTCCATCAAAAATAGTCCTATATTTTTTGGTTTTGCTTCTTTATCTTCTAAGGCAATAAATATGCGTTCCAATTTATGGTCAGTTTCAATTTGTTTTATTTCGAGTTAATTAATGCACTGAAACATACCTGCATTTTAAATAATAAAACGTCGCATTTTTACAAAAGCCGTCATAATCAAGATATTTACTTGAGCAGCACTCTCACTTTTTAAGATGGAAGAAATGGCTGCAGCGCCTTGTTATGTAAAAACATAAGATAGATAACCACCCAATGCTTGTTTATCTGGTATCGCATTTTGCGATACCAGATAAACAAGCTCATTTTCGGTTACTTGAAACATGAAATCGCTTAGAAAACAGTCGATGTTTCTTTTCGCCTGTTTTCGCAATCGAATGGGTTTAACTTGATAAAACAGAGCAATATCCTTGTCCAAAATCACTTGTTCGCCACGTAGCATAAAAATTTTATGCTCAACATCTCGCTGTTGCAAGCACAATTTTATTCCAAAATGCTATTGATTTTCAGAAAATAAAAATAGAGACGCGATAATATCATGTCTCTCCATTCGCAATTGAATTATTTCGCCATTCTCACATACTGATCATAACGCCATTTGGCATTTTCTTCTGTAGCTTTAAATAGTTCAGCAGCTTCTTCTGGGAAGGTTCCCATTAATGAAGCATAACGTACTTGCGATTTGATAAAGTCTTGGAAAGTTACGGCAAATTGAGTGTAGTGAAAGCTTATTTACACTGCCG
>JAVWBZ010000056.1:0-8367 GCA_036649255.1 Bacteroidales bacterium | reverse complement strand
TGCCCGAACCGGTTCAATCGGGGACGCTGCGGGGTGCCGTTGCAGCCGCTCACGCATCGGCAATGTACATCTTCCCATATCAATAAAACTCTTTTGTCATTGACACAACTGCTTTCCTGTTCGTTATCACAGCAAGAGAAGCACTATTCAATAAAGTTTACTCATTATAAGCTTGAATACCAATGATATAATTTCATTCTTAGTTCAAATCTAAAAAATAATTTTAAAGATTATTTGATTCATTTATAAATTAGGTAATACTATACTTGTATCTTTGCAGCCAAAACAGAGCCCTATTGATGAAAAAGCATAAAGAGTATTGTCACAATTTGATCGGATTGATTTGATTCCAGAATACAAAAAAACGATCAATCAATGTTTTTAAATGAAATAATAAAATGCACCTTGAAACCGAACGATTATTATTACGCCCCATCTCATTACAGGATACGGATGATATTTACGAATATTCAAAAAATCCGAACGTAGGCCCCAACGCAGGATGGAAACCTCACGAAAGCAGAGAAGAAACAGTGGAACTGATGAAAGAAATTTTCCTCGACAAAGAAGATATATTTGGTATTATTTTGAAAGAAAAGAACAAATTAATCGGCTCTATTGGCTTAACACCCGACCCGAAACGCGTATACGATCAGGTCAAAATGTTGGGCTATGCCGTTGCAGAACCTTACTGGAACAATGGCTACACAACTGAAGCTGCCCGTGAAATCATTCGATATGCCTTCGAACATTTACACCTGCAACTCATTTCCGTCTATTGCTACCCTTTCAACGAACGTTCAAAAAGCGTCATCCGAAAATGCGGTTTTGAATATGAAGGAACTTTAAAATCAGCAGAAAAACTTTACAACGGAGAAATATATGATCATGTTTGTTTTGCACTGAAAAACAATTCGGACCATCGAAGCCAAATAGAGTCATTTGTTTAATACATCACCTTTTTTCAAAAAACAATCCATGAAACTAACCACTGGATTTTTAAGACGTTCTCAATTATTTTGGAGTTTGTTTATCGGCATGGGTGCCTTATGGGGTTGCACCATGATGTGGATCGATCCAAGTGGAGAGATGTGGGGCATGACACCCCTGCTTTCTTCCATGCAAGTACTACCCTTCCCCGACTTCTTTTTCCAGAATTTTATTTTTTCCGGCATCTGCCTCCTGTGTGTCAACGGAATTTCCAATCTTATCACTTTTTTTATGATCATCAGACACCATCGCGATGCCCCTCTTGCAGGAATCATCTGCGGTGTCATTCTTATGCTCTGGATCTGTATACAATTTATAATATTCCCATTCAATGGTTTATCTACAAGTTATTTTATTTTCGGACTGTTACAGGCCGGAAACGGAATGCTCTGGAGCATCAATGGAAAAAGAAATAAAACATCAGAAAATAATACAAAAGAAAATCAATAACATAATCAAGGCAGAAGCTGTGGTAACAATTAACTCCTCAAATGGGATTAGATTCATTCACAAGAATCATCTAAACGCGTAAAGAAAAACTTTACTGTTCGAGAATCTCCTCTTGCAACATATAGTAATCGTATATCTCTTGCAATTTTCCCGCAGAATCTTCCAAACCACCATAGCGATCTCTTTTTAGCCACAATTTTTTATGATTTTCGATCAGAGGCAATAATTCCTTAGCCAGTTCCATTTTTACTTCTACCGGAATACTTTTGGTTTCCATATCGACTGTATTGAGTCTAGCTATTCCCAAATGAAGGCTATGGAGAGCCAGGTTAGCCGCTTGCCTTATTTCAGCCAGTACAATGTCTGCATCGTCACAATCAGGTTTCGCCTTATCCAATATAAGCAACGCCTCCTTAATTTCATTCTCCGTATTTTGCAAATTAGGCATTTTGATCTCTTTGGTTTGATAATTGCCCTGCATGGTCCATTTATAGCGATGAAGCATCAAATGAAAAACATTGGCTACGCCCTCTGGAATCTTGGCCAACAAATAGGCATCTCCCAATTTCATCAAAGCTTTTCCGGTGTTGCCTGTGGTATCTTGAAAAATATAATGATTCAATTGAAACCCCACTCTGTCGGGAGCCGTAGTATCGCAATTCCATGCATAACTTGCTCCGATCATGATAGCCGGATAAGATACCGACATCGGTTGCCAATGCCCGTAATCGCCCCAACTTGTATTCAGTAAACCTTCCGCTCCATTTAGTTTTCCCTGTACGGCGGCATTTCGAATATTGGCAAAAGCGGTATTATTTCTTCCAATCAGAGAACGCCATGTAGAGATACCGGGACAAACATAAAATTCTATTCCGGCTTCTTTGAAAAGCGGGAGTTCCCTGTCAAACTTATGATCACGTTCATAACCCCAAGCAAGGGCAATCATATTTTTCGGTACTTGAAGAATAAGGTCTTTATGATTAACGATAATATCACCCCAAAATTGGGTAATCTTTCCGTACTTATTCACTTCATCATTTAGTTGCTTAAGATAGTTCAGATACACGACGCCCACCCCCAAACTATCACACAGCACCTTCGAACGCCCAAGGCCCAATTCTATAGTTTCATCACATCCTATATTAAAATAATGACTGGAAAAATTAGGTAATAATTCGGCGTATAGTTCTTTCATTAAATCTAATGATTTGGAATTGGTGGGATCTAAACTGGTGCGTTTACGAGCTCCCCATTTGGTGGCACAATCTTCAGGACATTCGGCTAATTCCAAAAATTGGTCGTGTTTCAACCAATTTTCCATGTGTCCAAACGAATTTTGATTCGGCACCAAATCAATAAAACGATTCTTGCAATACTGATCCAATCGATGAATCTCCTTCGCCGTCATGGGACTTGAATTTCCCCACACCTCTTTATAATTTCTGAATGCAAACGTATGTTCTGTATAGAGTTGAAATTCATTAATCTTCCATTCTGCCAAAAGATCAACCAGCATATATAAAGTAGTCATTGTAGGAACTTTATCTCGACTAATATCCAGCATAAATCCACGTCGTTTAAAATCGGGATAATCTTCCACTTCCATCCACGGTAAAGCAGCATGTTCGGTGATAAGATACTCTAAAATTTGCAATAATGTTTGCTTGCCATAAAAAAGAGCTGCCTCGTCGCCTCCCGTAATTGTAACTTGTCGGTGATGAATCGTAAGCAAATAATGCTGTGATTGATAATGAACTGTATCAATAATAAATTTTATGATGAAATCAGAAGATGAATTGTGATTATATTTTCTTACCGGATATTCCAGATCATCCAGATACAACGCCTGAAGATATTGTTTTAAATTATACAACGCTGTATTTGAATATGTATAAGCCTCTTTCTCTATATTATATTGAATTTTTTGAGGAGTAGGAATCAGATAGTTTGACAACGGATTACTTGCAAAAGCGATGTTTATCAACAGTAATAACGGAAGAAGAAGCAACTTTTTTTTCATTGGTATTATTTATAGCTAAAATATTGATCTAATGAGAACGAGTCTTTGGCTGCTTAAAAAGTATTACAGCCTAAAATTTACCTTGCAAAAATATCATTTTTTCGTCAAAAGAAAAAATATAAAAACACAAAACATCATTTATAATTGCAAAAAAAGAAGGCTAAGAAGAAAAAGAAAAACTGCACAGTCTCTTTTAAGAGAATATTTGAAAGACATAAACATTAGATTATAAGACATTTGATTTTTTTAAAAAAAAATCTCCTCTTATTATTCCACTTAAAGAATATTAATTATTTTTGCCACTTAATTAGTTAGTTAGTTCAAACTAATTAAAAAAATAATCATCATAATAAAAGAAAACGACGATGAACATAGAAAGTCAAAAATATTCGGGGCTGTCAGATACTGAAATTGAAAAAAGACGCAAACGAGATGGGTACAATGAACTTCCTTCTTCGAAACCTAAATCGATTTTATCATTGGCATTAGGGATTCTTAAAGAGCCGATGTTTTTATTATTGGTGGCCTGCGGTACACTTTACCTCATTTTGGGAGATGTACAAGAGGGAATTATGTTGCTCAGCTTTGTCTTAGTCATAATGGGAATTGAATTCTATCAGGAACGTAAAACCGAAAAAGCGCTTGATGCTTTAAAAGACTTGGCAAGTCCGCGAGCCGTGGTTGTTCGTAATGGTATCGAACAACGTATCACCGGACGTGAAGTGGTAGTAGACGATATCATTCTACTTCGGGAAGGTGATCGTGTACCGGCAGATGCTACAATTCTTTCAGGCATCAATTTGATGGCAGATGAATCGCTCTTAACCGGAGAATCGATTCCGGTACATAAAACTGAATTTACAGGACAGGAAACTGCCCTCCCCCCTGGAGGTGATAACCGCCCTTTTGTTTATTCAGGTTCAATGATTGTGCAAGGAACTGGCATTGCCAAAGTCACAGCAATTGGAATACACACTCAAATAGGGCATATTGGAAAATCGCTTGAAGAAGTAAAAGAGGAACCAACCAAACTCAACAAAGAGATGAGTGCTCTGGTAAAAAAACTGACCATTGTGGGAATTATCCTTTGTGTATTGGTCGTTGTCATCTATTTTTTAACCCGTGGTGATCTTCTCAAAGGTTTTTTAGCTGGTATCACCTTGGCCATGGCCATGCTTCCCGAAGAATTTCCGGTAGTGTTAACCATTTTTCTGGCTTTGGGAGCTTGGCGTATTTCAAAGAAAAACGTACTAACCCGTAAACCGGCCGTCATTGAATCTTTAGGTTCCGCTACTGTACTGTGTACCGACAAAACGGGAACTTTAACTCAAAATAAAATGACGGTTACTCAACTATACAATGGAAAAGAGATCCTTTCCACTTTAGAAATGCAACATTTTCCCGAAGAATTTCATGAAATCATAGAATATGGCATTCTATCCAGTCAGACAGATCCTTTCGATCCGATGGAAAAAGCTATCACCAGCATGGGGGATTGTTATTTGGCCCATACGGAACATATTCATCACGGCTGGCAGATGGTCAAGGAATATCCTTTATCCAAAGAGTTGTTGGCCATGTCAAGAGTTTTTGAATGTTCTGAACACGGAGAACAAGAGTTACCTCATCGAACCATTGCTACCAAAGGTGCTCCAGAAGCTATTTTTGACTTATGCCACTTGAGCGTTTCCGAGCAAAAGCGATTGGCTATTGTGGTAGAGCAGATGGCAAGTCAAGGTTTACGTGTTTTAGGGGTAGCCAAAAGCCATCTTAATCAAACTGAAATCCCTCATATTCAACATGATTTCGATTTTGAATTTATCGGCCTCATCGGATTGTCAGATCCCATCAGAGAGAATGTACCTATGGCTGTCCAAGAGTGTTATCGCGCAGGTATCAGGGTTATTATGATTACTGGCGATTATCCGGTAACCGCCAGTAACATCGGAAAACAGATAGGGCTTCATCATCACACTGAATGTATCACAGGACCCGAGCTTTGCGATATGAGCGAAGAAGAGTTGCGTGAACGTATCAGAACGGTGAATATCTTTGCTCGTGTGGTTCCGGAACAAAAATTAAAAATTGTCAATGCTTTGAAAAAAAACGACGAAACCGTGGCCATGACCGGTGACGGTGTAAACGATGCTCCCGCATTGAAAGCTGCCAATATCGGTATTGCCATGGGTGAAAAAGGAACAGATGTAGCCCGTGAAGCCTCTTCATTAGTATTGGTTGATGACAATTTTTCCTCTATTGTAGGAGCTGTAAAAATGGGGCGTCGTATCTGCGATAATCTTCAAAAAGCATTGGCTTACATCTTTGCCATTCATGTACCTATTGCCGGAATATCACTCATTCCCGTATTTTTTGCCAATCTTCCTCTTTTATTATGGCCCGTCCACATCGTCTTTCTGGAATTGATTATCGATCCGGCTTGTTCCATTATTTTTGAAGCCGAAAAGGAAGAAAAAAATATCATGACCCGCCCTCCTAAAAGCAGGAAAGAACCTTTTTTTACTGGTAAAAAAATCCTGATCAGCTGTTTACAAGGTGTCGGAATTTTGATAATGGTAATGTTTGTCTATTTCTTAGGACTCCACTGGGGCCTTTCTCCCGAAAAAGTTCGCGCCTTGTCGTTCATAACCGTTATCGCTGGTAATATTGGAGTCATCTTTACCAATCGTTCTTGGTCTCAAAATATTTTCCAAATTATCAAAACACCCAATAAAACCGTAAAATGGGTGGTTGGCGGTGCTATATTTTTCCTCGTTTTGGTCAATGTAGTGCCTTTCTTTCGCAATCTATTTCAATTTGAAGCAATTGCTTTATGGCAAGGCCTTATTTGTGGGATACTCGGGTTTTGCAGCATCACAGGATTTGAAATTTATAAAGAAGTTCAACATAGAAAAGACAAAAGAATAATGGTAGATAATCAACTTTACTAAAAAGCGGATAATATATCCCGTGAAAGAGTGAACCTAAAATCACTGAAGCGGATCAACAACAAGCGAATTTTCTTTTTCTGAAAGTTCCTGATATCTTGATGGTTGTTTTGTTTCAAGTAATTAAAGATCTTATCCAAGTTTACGATAATCGAGCCCTGGTTCAGTTTCCGCTGAAAAATAGTCAACAAATCATAGCTCTCTCCATTGAAGATGACCACACGGAAGGAGTCAGCAAATATTTATAGAACGCATGTTTTTTTGTCTGTTCAAAACTGCTTCAACAAAAGAGGTGGCTTTTCTCCTAAACGTTCTTCTCACGGAATGATATAACTCATAACTTCCGTTTTCCGTTAATGTAAAATTCTCCCATCATTATTGAACGGACATTGTAACCGATAGATGGCGAGAGAATCCGTTTTAACAATGATCTGATATTTACCGGGAAATATTTCCCAATAAGAGCTCAGTCAGACAACAGATAATAGAAAAGCAGATAATTAATTTTTTCATTGTTAATTAATTATAGATTTTATATACCGAGATCGGGATATTGATTTCTCCAATAGGGATAATCATATTTACCCAATTGCCTTACCATTATCGGTTACCAATAAATATTTTGCCTTTATTTTTTTAGCATAAACCACAAGCAACTAAATAATGAAAAGACCAATTATAACCTATCTTATTTTAAACAGGAAATTTATCTTTTTTGATTCTTTCATGGGGAGATATCATCCATCTGTATTTTGTATTCATTATTGATGATGGTTTTATTTTTCTATTTAACTCTGCTTAATACATGGAAAAGAGTCTGCAGGTTAAACGCATTCATTTCTCAACTTAATGTACAATTTGTTATCCATACTGTAACGATGTATACCAGCATTATCATCATTAAACTCATAAACAGCTCTGGCATCCAAAAGGAATGTCTGTTTCAGTGTTTTGATGCTTTTTCATATGACAAAGCATCCATGTAAGTAAAATAAAAAATCTAGAAATAGTATTTTCATTTTAGATATTTTCATGGTTATTATCATACCTTCTTCCCAATATTCTGGTTGTAATTTTGTAGCGTACAATTCAAAGAAGTTTATTTTTTACAGGGGAAACGACCTATTACGATGCGTGAGCGGCTGCAACGGCACCCCGCAGTTGCCCCGGAAGGAAAATGGAAGGGATTTGCCAAAGGGAAAATCGTGAACGATATATCATCATATCAACCACGAAGCCAAGAGGGGCAACGAGGAGTACAGTGGAAGACGCGACGGCGAAGCCGGCACGCCCAGAAAATTCATAAAATTAATCTATAAAAGAGTAGATTGAATGTTCAAATTGCTCGCGGGCATATTTGATATCTATGGTTACTTCTCGTTTATGGGAGGTTGGAAATTCATACATGGCATTGGTCATGATTTTTTCTATGATAGATCTCAAACCACGGGCACCCAATTTCAGTTCAATTGCTTTGTCCACAATATAATCAAGGGCCTCGTCGGAAAAATGCAACTGAATATCATCAATTTTAAATAGCTGTTCGTACTGTTTGATCAAAGCATTTTTAGGTTCCAACAAGATCCGTTTCAACGCATCTCTATCCAGGCTGGTCATATAAGTAATCACAGGAAATCTGCCGCACAGTTCAGGTATCAGGCCAAAGCTTTTCAAATCTTGGGCAGAAATATATTTCATCATATTATTCTTGTCCAGTTTTTGTTTTTTCTTATTATATCCGATCACGTTGGTATTCATTCTTTCGGCAATAATTTTGTCGATATTATTGAAAGCACCACTGGCAATAAACAGAATATTTTGTGTGTTGACGACCGTAAATTTTTGTTCGGGGTGTTTTCTTCCTCCTTGAGGGGGAACGTTCACCAAAGCACCTTCCAACAGTTTCAGCAAGGACTGCTGTACTCCTTCTCCCGATACGTCGCGTGTAATGGAAGGGTTATC
>JAVWBZ010000055.1:0-8488 GCA_036649255.1 Bacteroidales bacterium | reverse complement strand
CTAAAACATCTATCATTTCAACAAAATATATTTTGAATTAAAGAACATTGAAAACATCTTGTATTACTCTACTGATCAGCACATTCAACCACTAAGATGGTTCGTTTTTTGAATGAGTTATTTATCTATAAAAAAGATGCACATGAAAGGAATTGTGTTAGCCGGAGGTTCCGGTACGAGGTTACATCCCATTACATTGGCCATGAGTAAGCAATTAATGCCGATTTATGATAAGCCCATGATATATTATCCTATATCAACTTTGATGCAGGCTGGAATCAGAGAGATTCTCATCATTTCTACTCCTTATGATTTACCTAACTTTGAAAGATTATTGGGTGATGGTTCGCAACTAGGATGTCATTTCGAATATGTAATTCAACAGGTTCCAAACGGATTGGCACAGGCTTTTGTATTAGGTGCCGATTTTATTGGAAAAGAAAAAGCCGCTTTGGTATTAGGCGATAATATTTTCTACGGGGGAGGGTTTGAGAATCATTTAATAGAAAGCAGTAATCCCGATGGAGGCGTTATATTTGCCTACCATGTTTCCGATCCGGAAAGATACGGGGTGGTAGAATTTGACGAAAACATGAAGGCTGTTTCCATTGAAGAAAAGCCAACACAGCCAAAATCAAATTATGCCGTACCCGGATTATATTTTTACGATAATAGTGTGGTGGAAGTAGCTAAAAATATGAAACCGAGTAAACGCGGAGAATATGAAATAACCGATGTAAACAAATACTATTTGGAAGCAGGGAAGTTGAAAGTTTGCAAAATAGATCGTGGCACTGCCTGGTTGGATACCGGTACTTTCAAATCTTTGATTGATGCCACTCAATTTGTACAAGTGGTAGAAGATCGTCAGGGATTAAAAATAGGTTGCATTGAAGAGGTAGCCTATAAAATGGGGTTTATTGACGCACAACAACTTACAAAAGTAGCGAAACCCCTTATAAAGAGTGGTTATGGAAATTATTTAATGGGATTGATCAAATAAAAAGAGAAAATAGTCAAACTCTTTTTGATAAACAATCAATAGGTATTATCTGTTATCATACAGTTTAAAAATTAACATTTAAATCTAACATCATGAAAACAATTACACCTTTACCATGGAAACCGGATGCTTTGCAACCGTACATCAGTGCCGAAACCATTTCATTTCATTATGGGAAACATCATCAGGCATACGTCAACAATTTAAACAATTTAGCGCAAGGTACAGAATTTGAAAATATGCCTTTAGAAGAGATCATTCAAAAAGCTTCGGGTCCCATTTTCAATAATGCAGCACAAGCTTGGAATCACACTTTTTACTGGGATTCGTTGGCTTCCGACGGAAATTCCAAACCCGAAGGGAAGTTATTAAATTTAATAGAAAGAGACTTCGGTTCTTTGGAAGAATTTAAAAGTAAATTTTCACAAGCCGCTGCCACTCTTTTCGGGTCGGGATGGGCTTGGTTGGTTTTAAACAAAGAGGGGCATCTGGAAATCATTCAAGAAAGTAATGCAGGGAATCCTCTTACAAAAGGGTTGCGTCCATTGCTTACTTGCGATGTATGGGAACATGCTTATTATATTGATTATCAAAATAAACGCCCTGAATATATACAAAATTTCTGGGAAATTGTAAATTGGAAAGCCATTGCAAACCGCTTGTAAAACAAAGTTATCATACACTATTCAAACTATCATTCAATTACGGATCTACTAAAAATGAAAAAAATATCTATATTATTAACTGTTATCTTGTTTTTTGGAATGGGGTATCGGTATAATCAAGATGTTTTTGTGTGTCAGCGAATTGATCATAACCATGAAAATCAACTCAAGGCATCTGACAGCCCCATTCAATCCGATCAAAACTTTTTTGTTTTAGCAGAATTGCCCACCTCGTTTAATACAGGTGGGCAATCTTCTCATTTTGTAAGACTCATTTCATTTTGTAAATTACGAATTGATTTTTCTTTTAAAGAATGTTTAATAAGTCCTATTATAAAAAGAAAACTATATAACCTTAAAATAATCTCTAACTTTTGCCTTGCCAATAAATTACATCATGGATATTATATCCTTGCTCAAGGCAAACTCCGTTTTTGAATTTATTTTTATTCCCACCGAATTCATTTAAGATCTTATATTCAGTAAATAAAAATAATTTAAATTCAAAAAAATGGAAAATTTTGAACATATTTCGGATTTTTTAGAAAAAACCGGACATCAAACTATAAATAAAGTCAAAAAAAATAAAACCAAACCTATCTCCATGATCCTGATTGCGGTTATATGTATTGTTTTAACTATTTCAAACATTATTAAAGTGGATTATATTCCTTTTTTAATGATCATCATAGCCATCGCTTTATTAAGTATCGGAGCTGTTTCTTTATATAGAATGATGAAAATCAATCAACATGATTATATTTATCTTCCTACAGGAAAAAAATTCAAAAAATATATCATTTATCTTAAATCCATGGATGCACAGAAGCTGATAACGGCCATCGGCACTCGCAATTATACATTATTGGATAGTATCAAAAAAGAGATTAATTCAGGACATTATTTGGAGGTATATGGCCCCGAAGGAGGCACTTTTTACCTTGCACAAGTAAAGGAATATATTCCTCATAATTTTGAACCGGCTTCTCCCATTGCCATTGTAGAAGGCAATGATGCCAGGATTATAGAAAATTTTATCCATAAAAAATAACTAAATTACTTACCCATGTTTTATTTCATGATAGCTGCCTTTCTAATAGGCTATTGTTTAATTGCATTAGAACATCCAATCAAAATTAATAAAAGTGCTACGGCTCTAATATTAGGGGTTTTGATCTGGGTGCTCTATATTTTTGCAGGTGACGGAATTTACGCCATCACCCATTTTTCTGCCGGATATGACGCTTTCAAAGCTGCCAATCCCGACTCACCCAACCCCTTCATTGATTTTGTCGTAAATAACGAGCTTTTGGTTCATTTGGGTGATATTGCAGAGATTCTGTTTTTCCTAATGGGTGCTATGACCATTGTAGAATTGATAGATAGCTTTCAAGGATTCAGAATCATTACGGATCATATTACCACAAAAAATCGAGTAAAACTTTTGTGGGTTTTAGGTTTTATTACCTTTTTTCTATCTGCCGTTTTAGATAATCTAACAACTGCAATTGTCATGATTGCACTCTTGCGAAAACTGATTTCAGACAAACACGATCGCTGGTTTTTTGCGGGTATTATCATTATTGCCGCCAATGCTGGAGGAGCATGGTCGCCCATAGGAGATGTTACCACTATCATGCTTTGGATTGCGAACAAAGTTTCTGCCGAAAGAATTATTATGCAGACTTTTTTCGCCAGTTTGGTTTCTTTAATCATTCCTTTAATCGCAGTATCTTTCTTTATGAAAGGGGAGATTAAGCCGCACGAACAAGTTGAAGAGCAAAAGTCCACCACTCCTGTTTGGCAACGCAATCTTATCTTTTTCATGGGGATCGGTTCTCTTCTTTTTGTTCCCATATTCAAGTCTATTACACATCTTAAACCTTACATGGGCATTTTGTTGGGATTGGGTATTTTATGGGTTACAACAGAAATCCTATTCCGCAAAAATAAAACGGGAGCTTCCTCCACACGAATCACTTCCGTATTATCCAGAATCGACCTGCCCAGCATTTTATTCTTCTTGGGTATTTTGTTGGCGGTAGCCGGTTTACAATCGGCAGGTCAACTTTCCATGCTGGCAAACGGATTAGACCGGGCTTTAAACGGCAACTATTACATTATCAACATCGTCATCGGTTTTCTTTCCTCCATTGTGGACAACGTTCCTTTGGTGGCCGGAGCTATGGGCATGTATGAATTCCCCATGAATGACATGTTCTGGATTTTTCTGGCCTATTGTGCCGGCACGGGAGGCAGTATTTTAATTATTGGCTCTGCAGCCGGAGTGGCTGTGATGGGAATGGAAAAAATAGATTTTATCTGGTATATGAAAAAGATTACTCCTTACGCCCTCATCGGCTATTTGGCAGGAGCTGGCGTATTTGTTTTAATGGATGTTTTATTCTTTTCATAAAGCTTAGCATATTTCATAAAACTATAATGGGCCGACATTTTAGACCAAACATAACCGGCATAACCATCTAAAAAAGAAAATTTTACAAAATAAACCAACAAAAAACTAATGAAACTCTTCGTCACAACTTTACATCGAGTGCAACGTTTTTTACCGGCCTTTCCTTCGGCAAAGAGGGTGGAATATTGGTTATATTTTGCTTGCTGGTGATCCAAATCACGGTAAGGATGGTGTACAAATTTATGTTTTAAAATAGTACATTTTCCGTCCGTAATAAATTTTTCATGCACCTTGGCATCATTAAAAGCACCTTTGGTTTTATCAAACAACCGGAGGTGCTTTTCTGTATTCATTCCACAAAAATTAAGCATTTTCCCTAAATAAATAGTCTTTCTTCTAATGAAATAACCGGCATATTGCAATTCTTTTCCTTTAATGGTATGAATTTCTTTGGTCAATTCATCGCTTAGATATTCGTCAGCATCAATGGAGAGTATTAGATTAAACGAAGCCTGTTCAATGGCAAATTGCTTTTGTAATCCATAATTAACAAATCTGTTTTTGATAAATTTTACGGAATCATATGTCTCACAAATAGTTTCGGTTTGGTCAGTTGAAAACGAATCCACTACCACTATTTCATCTGCCACGGGTTTAACCGAATCAAGACATTTTGCAATGTTATCCTCTTCATTAAGCGTAATAATTACAACCGATAATTTATTCATCATCATTTATTTTAAAAAGTTACTATTCAAATTTCCACAAGCATCGAATGCTTTTTGATTACAAAAAAGAATTGATAATATTATGGTAAGCAACGAAGATACGAAAATGGTAAGCATAATCAAAATCTGATACTTGATGGCCACAGAGGGATCACTTCCCCCTAATATTTGGCCAGTCATCATTCCTGGAAGCGACACAATTCCCATGACTGCTGTGGAAGCTATACTCGGATTAAGTGCTTTTCGTAACGCCTGACGAATAAAAATATGCACAGCTTCCTGTTGTGTAGCTCCGTTCGCCAAGGCAAAACGATACGTATTTTGTTGTTGCTGTATACGGCTGTAGAAATTATCTATGGCAATAATCGTATTGGTAAGGCTATTCCCAATTAACATACCGGTAATAGGAATTAAATAACGAGCTTCAAAAATAAACTCCAATCGCAATACCACCCCAAGCAAAAAAGCATCCACCAAGGCAATGCTGATGATAAGAGCCAGCAAAACAGGAATAAAAAGCAATTTTCGGGGAAGCTTACTTCTTCGCACAATGGTAGAAGCTGTTACCAAAATCATGAGCAATACCCAGCCTACATTTATCCACAAATCATTAAGCTGAAATAAATATTTTAAATACAAGCCAACCAAAAAAAGTTGAATACTCATTCTAAGCATGGAAATCAGCATAGATTTGGTTAGTCCAACTTGGTAATATTTGAAAATCCCAATCGGAATTAGCAATAATAAATAGCCAAACATCAAGTTAAACCATGAAATATCCTGTGCACCCACGTTATTCGTTTTTAATATTTATTTTTTATTTCAATGATACGCTCCATGTTGTCAATTAATCGCTTATCATGCGAAGAGATCAAAATCGTAGTATTAGTCAAAGAATTCAGTAAAAGAGACAATGCTTTCGTGGCACGATCGTCAAGAGCGGCAGAAGGTTCATCCAACAATAAAATAGCCTTATTCAACAACAACACTGAAGCCAAGGCAACACGTTGTTTTTGTCCACCCGAAATCTCCGAAAGTTGCTTTTCCAATAAAGGAGCTTCCAATAAAAGTGTTGCAAAAACATTTTGCACCTGCTGTTTAGACGGTCTGATTTTTTTATTTTCTTTGAATGAAAAAGGATAATATACCAAATTAAGAACCGTATCCAATTCCAGGTTAAGTTCTTGCGGGAGCCACGCCAATTTTTTTCTGATTTCAGGCAACGATTTGGGATGAAGTGAGATATGATCTACCAAAATGGTACCGGTTGTGAGGGAAACAAAACCGGCAATGGCATTTAAGAGAGAACTTTTCCCACTTCCCGATTCTCCCACCAGACATACTTTTTCTCCTTTTCTTATCAAGAAGCTCATATCTTGTATCGGGGTCTCCGTGGGATATTGAATGGTTATATTTTTCACTTCAATCATGCGACAAAAATACAAATTTTATCATGATACGGCAAAAAGGAGGAAATAGTTCATAAAAGGCAAAGAAAGGAAAGATTAACAATGAACATATTTTTGTACTTTTGCGCCAAAATAAATAGTTTGGATATCCTTTATCATCATTGTCATGAACAGCTTTGGTCGAATCTTTAAACTTACCGATTACGGCGACACTCATGGGGAAGCCATGGGTGGTATTATCGAGGGATGCCCTGCCGGTGTGTTCATAGACATAGAGTTTATTCAAAACGAATTAACCAGAAGAGCTCCTTCTTTCGACTCGTTTTCTACGCAAAGAAAAGAGACTGATTTGGTACACTTTACCTCTGGCATTACCAACCATTGTACAACAGGTGCCCCCATTGCATTTTTTATTCCCAACGTTGACGTACAAACAAATACCGAAACGATCAATGTCATCAAACCTTCCCATGCTTCTTATACCTATCATAAAAAATATGGTTGTGAAAACAATATTGGTTGCGGAAGAGCTTCGGCTCGACAAACAGTGTGCAGAGTTGTGGCAGGGGCAATTGCCAAACTGATCTTAAAGCCCTACCTCATTCACATTGAAACAAGCGTTAAAACAAGAGGCCATAGTAAAAAAGAAGAAGACACCATAGGGGCCATAGTTGCCGGTTCCATTAAAAATTTACCCGCAGGTTTGGGAGAGCCAGTTTATGACAAATTTCACGCCCGTCTCGGCTATGCCATGCTCTCTATTAACGCAGCCAAAGGTTTTGAAATAGGCAAAGGCTACGCCGCCGCCGAAATGTGCGGTTCACAATACAACGATATACAAAATCCGGATTTTTCCTTCCAAACCAATCACGACGGTGGAGTACAGGCCGGGATCACCAACGGAGAAGAAGTTTACTTCACAGTGGCTTTCAAACCTATCCCAACCTTACAAATAGAACAGAAAACCATAACTTTTAACGGAGAATTTGTACATTATACAGGGAACAAAAGGAATGACAAATGCGTTGTACCTCGTGTACTTCCTGTGGTGGAAGCCATGGCTGCCTTGGTAACAGTTGATTTTTTATTACTAAACAAAGCTTATAAACGATGAAGCATCAGTGGATTTTTTTGATCTTGCTAATCATGGGGAATTATTTTCTTCTGGCACAGGACGAAAGCGATCCGTGTATTCAAATTATGTCAAAAACAACAGAAAAGCAATTTAAAAAAGCACGAGACTTACAAAAATCAGGAAAAAAAAGTGAAGCTTTCGATATCTATTATGAAATCTTAGAAGAATCACCCGATTGCATGGAAGTCAACTATTATTTGGCCATGGGATACTATTTACCCATCAAAATGTCGGGTTTTATAATAGATGATTTACAGAAAAAAAATGTGGGAAAAGCATTGGAAGCCTTCAATCGTATTTATAACATATGCCCTCATTATAAAATATATTACAACTTATACGCCGCCCAATTAGCCTATTTTACAGAAAACTTTTCAGAAGCCGTTAAATTTGCCAAAGTGTTAATTGACAATCCTGATTTGGTTGAAAAAACTGAAAATATTGAAGAGGCCGAATTAATTTACAAAAAGTCAAAATTTTACAATACTATTTTAAGTAATCCTGTTCCTTTTGATCCAAAACCTGTTGCGGGCATTTCTACTCAAGATGATGAATATCTGGCCACCCTTTCTCCGGATGGAACTTGTTTCTACTTTACCAGAAGAAAAGAGGTAGCCGATGTACAAAGCTATTTTTCAACTTCCGAGAAAAAGGACAAAGAATTTTTCAGTGTAAGCATGAAACAAAATGGCATTTTTGATAACGGAAAACCATTGCCCTATCCCTTTAATCAATCCACCAATGAAGGGAGTCCAGCCATCAACCTTACCAATGACATGCTCATTTTTGCACGTGTAACAGAAAGCAAAGTCAATAATCAGTCTTATCCCAATTATGATCTTTTCTATTCCGAATATATTGGAGACGAATGGACCACTCCTCAAAGTTTAGGGGCTAATATCAATCGAAGCGATTCATGGGAATCGCAACCTTCGTTGAGTTCTGATGGGAAAATGCTCTTTTTTGCCAGCGATCGCCCCGGTGGATATGGTGGTTCCGACATCTGGTATTCCGAACGAAATTCTGACGGCACATGGCGAAAACCCATTAACTTAGGCCCCATTATCAATACCAAAAACAATGAAAGATCTCCTTTCCTACACACGGACAGCAAAACGCTCTATTTCTCCTC
>JAVWBZ010000054.1:0-8502 GCA_036649255.1 Bacteroidales bacterium | reverse complement strand
TACCGGGAACTGCAATTACGTCACATTCCTTAATTAAGCGCACTGCCTTGATGGTTAATAATTCCGGATCTCCTGGACCTACACCGATTCCATATAATTTTCCTGTCATAGCCTATTATTTTCCTCTTCTATTTCTTTTTCTAGTCTTTCATCAAGTTTAACTTTCTCTTTTTTAGATTTTGCCAATTCAATTAATTTATCTCCAACGTCAACAAGTCTTCCTATTTTAGTCATTTTGGACGGAGACCATATTTTTCCTGATTTTAATCCATATCTGTCTACTGAGAAGTAATAATCTGTTCCATCAAGTCCAATAATCTCTTCTTTTCTATATTTAACTTGGATAATGGCTATTTCAAAAAGAGATTTTATTAATTCAACGGATTCTTTGTCAATTTCTGTTTTGAATTTATTAACTTTGATATTTTTCCATTTGTTATTACCATCAATATATGCATGCCAAATCATTTTTTCGCAAACATGGCAGATTATGTAATATTTATTATTGTCTCTATCAAATTGAATATCCAAAACACTTTCAGGGGTAAATGAAGCCATAACTTGAAATCTAATTTCTGGTTTATCTGTTAATCCATTGAAAAGAATTTCACGTACTTTCGAGTAATATTCAAACTCATAATTGTAGATGTCATAAATTCCGCCAACAGGTTCCAAATGATCGTAATCATTTTGTGCCTTTAGAATTCCAAAAGAGCACAAAAGAGCACATATTACTGCAAATTGAAATATTCTCATTCTGTTCATTTTATTGCTATTAATTTTCAATCGTATTTTATCTTTTTACCGACACAATTTTCCATCTTGCAGATAATGTCCAGCAGGTTGCCGAAGGGGGCTTCCACAAACCTCACGGCGAAGATAGCAAATTTCAGAAAAGAACCTTCCGATAAAGAAAATGCCCCGCTTTTGGGAAACGGCCTTGTTGTGGGTTCGGCATACATCATTCAATGTTGCAAACGTTAAGGTATAAAGGCGTTCCATTTTAATAAATTCGATTTTCATCAATTTTTATATCTGTAAGTTTTAGCAGAAACAAGCAACATGCTTTGATATTTTCATCTGGTTTTTTGGTTCTATGTGCTTTGAAACCTTTTATTGTTTTATTCTCAAGTATCCATGATGCGCCATCGGGGAATGAGTACTTGAAATTATTCGGCAATAAATAAAAATCGGAATGATTGAATAACAACAAAAAATTGATCCATTCATTTTCAGAGATCGCTTTTTCTCCATCGGTAAATAAATATTGCGTTTTTTTCTTTTTTTGCCTCTGTCCGACTTTCCAAAACAAATCAATTCGCTCTTCTTTTTTCTCCAATCTGATACATATTGGGAAATCAAATGACCGCAACCATGTGAATCGGAAAATCGTATCGCTTTGATGAATCGGAGTACTGTACAAACAAGGTTCCTGAAAAGCAGCAAGCTGTTCATTCGGCCATCCCGCCAAATATTCTTTTGACGACTCTATTTCATATAAATAATCAATAGTAAAATCGCACTCCCAATTTTTCGACAAATTTGCAAAATACCATGATGGAAAATAACAATAATCGTTTTGTAGAATATCTGCGCCAATAAGACTATTGTCTTTACGATTAAGATAGCATTCCAACTGTCTAATTGGGAAATAATAAACATCTTGATCTTGTATGTCTAAATCCCATATTTTATACAAATATTTCAAGGCACTATCTGCGGCAAACTCAAAAGTAGATTTCTCTTTGGTGCTTGGTGTTGAAATAATGGAATCTTTGGAAATGGAATAATGGCGAAAAACTTTCAGGGGTGCTATAAAATCATCATAATATGTCTTCGCTAAATGATAAATAGCCGATTTGTTTAATGAATCAATAGTCAAAGCATCATGTAAATATTTGATTTTCCAAGTTTTGTTATTGTATTCATCACGATAGTCATACTCTCTATTAATCAAGTATGCTCGAAGTAAAAATGGCTCAACTTTATTGGGATGTTTTTTTATGAGATCATCAAAAAAAGACGAAACGGAGTCAATGTTCCTATCATTATAGGTGCTTGTTATGTATAAAATGGCAGAATAGTTTAAAGGATCTTTTCTCAACAACTTAAAAGCCTTGTCCATCTTTCCCCCTTCCACTTCATGATCTCTTAACGTCCACAGTTCATTTTGCAATTTTTCAATACTTTGACTGTTAACAGAAAAGACAAGAAAAAAACCAAGAAACATAGTAAATACTTTCTTCATATAGAGTTTTCTCATTTATTTAAAATTACAACTTCAATTACATTCTCCCTTTCCTGCCATCCTTCCTTGCTGACCCACAACTCATAAATATC
Organism: Bacteroidales bacterium; assembly: GCA_036649255.1. Lineage (GTDB taxonomy): Bacteria > Bacteroidota > Bacteroidia > Bacteroidales > WCHB1-69 > JAVWBZ01. Next base: position 6,162 of record JAVWBZ010000054.1, on the reverse strand, counting down.
CGCGAACATACAAATAATTTTCGGTTGTCCGGTAAAAATCTACTGTATTCTTGGTAAAACTGTTGGTAAATTTCTCCGAAAAAGCCGCAACTGCACCGATGGTTAATATCGGAAAATGTGCTGCATTTGATGCAATATTGAATCCCTAAATGGGCTATCTTTTTGGTTTTAGAAAGCAATCATGCAACGAGTTCGCGTATCGAATCGTAACGATTAATCACAGCAAATAAATACGTTACAAAATGGGGATAACGATCAAATTTTCTGGTATAATAATTTTGTTTTGATACTTGAGCTAATTGGCGAATAGAATTTCGATTGAGTGAATTTAATAACTGTGTGTCAATCGCCTGTCTGGTAAAATGTCTATTTTTACGCATAGGATTTTTGTTTCTGTTCAAAACAAAAGTAATCCTTTTTGGGTTGGAGCTCAACGCATCAGCCCTTTTTTGTGAAAAGCATCGCTTTTTTATCGGACAGTAATTTCATAAAAATGATTGGCAATGAGTTTTGGTTAAAAAAAAATAGTTTTATATTTGCCACCCATTTTTATATCGTCATTAAGCGCAGCAGTGGAGTATAAAATCAACAACAAATTCAGAAAAATAGATTCATCCTCGAAATAAATCATCCTTATATTTATGAAAAATAGATCCTTTGCGGTAATATTCTTTTTATTTTGTTCAATTTATCCATTTTTTACTCTTTTTGCACAAGGAGTGAAAATAAAAATCAATTATCCCAATCAATCGTTCGACTCATTGTATCTCAAATCTTACAACGGAAAAGATCAATATGTCAAGACTTGTGCTATCAAATACGATTCAAAAACCTGTTTTAAGAATGTGAAACCATTGCCCCCCGGATTGTATCTCATTGCTGCCGATTCCATTCCTCTTACAGAAATTATCCTTTCCTCTTCTAAAAATCAGAAATTCACCCTTGAGATTAGCGATAGCTCCGTACAATTTCTCAACAGTGCAGAAAACAGTGCCAATCGTTTTTATATTCAACAAATGCAAGAATATGAAAAAGGGTTAATCGAATTGGATAACGAATTTAAAGAGTTGCAACGAGGAGGCTTGCCTTCATACATGATGCAGATAGCCGTTGATTCGATGATGGCCAAGGGCACCGTCATCAACGAGAAAAAAGCCGCTTTTCAAAAGCAAATCATCACAGAGAACAAGGGCACCTTATTGGCTTCCATTATCAGTGCTTCCATAGAAGTACCATCGCCTCCGCAAGAATATTATCAGAACAGAATTTTGTTTCAACGTTATTTCGCCGAGCATTTTTTTGATCATTACCCATGGGCAGACGATCGGCTTTTAGAAACTCCCATTGCCCTTAACAAATTTAACCAATTTGTTCGACTTATGTATCAAATGGACGAAATCGAAGCCGACACCTTTTTAATCAATGCACTCAACAAAAGCAAAGTATCTCAAAAAGGATATCGTTTTTTCTTTGATCATTTAGAAAAAACGTTAGGCTCTGTCATTTCAAATTACAGAGTAGAAGGCTTGTATATTAAAATGTTGAAAGATGCTCTGCAAATGCCCAATTTGGAAGCTGCACACCGACTTCGTTATGAAAAAGAGTTATCCATAATTGACAAAAACTTAAAAGGCAGTAAGGTTCCCAATTTCAATATATTGATGTCCAACGGTGATTCCACTACATTATATGATATTCAGAGTGATTTTATCTTACTCTATCTTCAGAATCCCGATTGTCCCACTTGCAGTGAAGCCAGAGAACGATTGGCCACCTATCAAATAATGAACGATGCCATTGCTCTTAATAAAATCACGGTTCTAACCATCTATTTTGAAAAAGACGAAAATCTTTGGAAAAAGTATCTTGCTACCAAAGCCAATCCTCGTTACCAACACGGATGGAATTATGACCTGCGCATCGAAGAAGAAAACCTTTTTGACATCCGCACAATTCCCTATATGTTTTTATTGGATAAAGATAAAAAAGTGATAAAAAAAGATATTTTGATTAATGAGATCGAAGATTACGTTAAGTATTATGTCAAATAATCCTTTTTACACTTTCAGATAGCATATTTCATATTTTCCATAATCGCAGCCAACATATCTTTGGCTCGATAGAGTTGAATTTTCACATTGGCCATGGAAATATTCAGTTCTTTGGCAATTTCTTCGTATGATAATTCTTCGTAGTAGCGCAATTCTATCAACATTTTATATTTGGGACGAAGTTGATCCACTGCCAAATGCATGATCTTAACTCGTTGTTTTTCCATATAATTATCCTCAGGTGTTTCCTGTCTATAAGGATTGGCGATATCTTGCAAGCTATTTTCATAATTACATAAATCCTGATCCACACATTGCGGAGAACTATTTTTCCGTCTCATATAATCAATACAATTATTGATGGCTATTTTAAACAACCATGTTGAAAAGGCATAATCGGTTGTATATTTATCCAGATTCTTAAATGCTTTTCCAAAAGCTTCGATGGTCAAATCTTCAGCATCATAAGGGTTATTCATCATTTTCAGTAACATAAAATAGATCGGATCGCGATAAATTTTCAATAATTCAGCATAGGCTTTTTGGTTGCCATTATCCAAAGCATCTTTCAATAAGATATAATCGCGCTTTGATTTTTCTGTTGTACAGGGTGTCATCATATTATTTATTTTTTGAAAAAACAGATGCCAAATAAATAAAAGGATTCAAAACAGCAAAGATAATATCAAACAGTAAAATATAAGGGATTACACCTTTTTCGCTTAATTTAGCGGCAGATAGACCAAATATAGCATATTGAACAGCGGTTTTAAAGAAAAACATCGACATAACCACTATCAATAACATCGAATTATGCCAGTTAAAAACAATAGAAAGGAGAAAAAAGAGATAAAAAAGCGTTATCAACAAATTATAACAAGCAAGTAAAAAACGTTGTTTTTTATGATAGAACCGCTGTGAAACCGCGTGGCCACGCTTTTCTTCAAACCATCTTTTAAAACTCGATTTCGGACGAGAAATGGTATAAGTTTCTTTAAAATATTCTATGTCACAATTTTTTTTGGTAGCCGCTCTTCCTATAAAAATATCATCATCCCCATATTTAATATGATTATGAGAGGCAAACCCTTTTTGTTTTAAAAAAAGCGTTTTTGTATAGGCCAAATTGCGCCCTGCCCCCATATAACTCATCTTGGCAAGTGAATAAGAAAAATATTGAATGGCCGTGTGAAGAGCATCAAAATGAATCAATAAATTGAGAAATCCCGATTTTTTTTCATACGAACCGTACCCCAGTACTATTTCAGTTCTATCAATAAAATGTTTGGCCATATTTTGCAACCAATAGGGAGACGAAGGCACACAATCAGCATCAGTAAGCAAAATGATTTCATGAGAAGCTGATTTAATTCCCAACGACAATGGGAATTTCTTGCCTTTAATGGTTGTAACGGAAGAATTAAGGTCAACTAATTTAAGATGAGGATATTTCGTTTTATACTCCAGTATAATTTGTTTGGTTTCATCAGCCGAATTATCGTTCACAATAACCACTTCATAATTATTATATTGCTGGTTCAATAAAACAGGTAAGGATTTTAAAAGATGATGCGCCTCGTCTTTTGCCGTAATGACAATGGAAACGGGATCTTGATGATAATCCTTTATTTTTTTAGATTTATGGAAAGTAAATCTTGCGAAAAGAGCAAAATAGTAGAGAAACTGAAGAAAGATAATCAGTCCAAAAACAATTATAAATATTTCTGGGAGATAGTGTTGAATAAAGGTTAACATGTGCTGCTTAAAGTTTAGTTGGCAAAAATATTTCAATCGTTATAATAAATGATGTATTTTTGCCAAATTTTATTAACAATATGGAGTTTATAATTCACAAAACCGATGAAAAAAGTTCCGCCAGAGCGGGCACCTTATTCACTGATCATGGAATCATCGAAACCCCCATTTTTATGCCTGTGGGAACGGTTGGAGCTGTTAAGGCTTTACATGTTAAAAATGTCAAAGAAGATGTAAAGGCTCAAATCATACTGGGTAATACTTATCACCTCTATTTGCGTCCTGGCTTAGAAATATTGGAAAATGCCGGAGGATTGCACAAGTTCAATGGATGGGATCTTCCTATTTTAACCGACAGCGGTGGATTTCAGGTATTTTCGCTCAGCCATAAGCGCAAAATAAAACCGGAAGAGGGCGTATGGTTTCAATCCCATATCGACGGATCAAGACATCTTTTCAGTCCAGAAAAAGTCATGGATATTCAACGAAGCATTGGAGCCGATATCATGATGGCTTTCGACGAATGCCCCCCCTATCCTTGCGAATACGAGTATGCCAAAAATTCAATGAACATCACACATAGTTGGTTAAAGCGTTGTTGCGACAGATTTGACCATACCGAACCCAAATACGGTTATGCTCAAACCCTTTTCCCAATTGTACAAGGCAGTGTTTACAAAGATCTGAGAATCAAATCTTCCGAATTTATCGCTTCCCTGAATCGTGAAGGAAATGCAATCGGAGGTGTTTCTGTGGGAGAACCTACCGATCTGATGTATGAAATGACCGATATTTGCTGCCAGATTTTACCCAAAGACAAACCACGTTATTTAATGGGAGTGGGCACTCCCGCCAATATTCTGGAAGGAATTGCCATGGGTATTGACATGTTTGATTGCGTGATGCCAACTCGCAACGGACGTAATGGCATGATTTTTACCTGGGAAGGGATTTTGAATATGAGAAATGAAAAATGGAAGCACGATTTCACGCCTATTGACCTCAACAGTGACCTATTTGCCGACAGGGAATATACCCGTGCCTACCTTCGCCATTTATATCGCCAACGAGATGTTAGGCCCTATGATTGGCAGTCTTCATAATCTTCATTTCTATCTTGACCTTGTAAAAATAGCCAGAAAAAAAATTGAAGAAGGATGTTTTACTTCATGGAAAAATCAAATAATTCCCATCCTATCAAAAAGGATATAATTAATTTATTATGAATGTCATATCCTTGTTGCTTCGCCCAATTAAATCACATCAAAATTCTTAATAAATGTTAATGCTTTTCTGCAAAAACCGAAAAATGGTTATTTTTGCACCCGTAAAAATATAAAATAAACTAAAAATATATGGCAACCACAGCAGATTTTAAAAACGGGTTATGTATCGAACACAACAATGAATTATGGTCAATCGTTGAATTTCAGCATGTAAAGCCTGGGAAAGGGCCTGCATTTGTTCGTACAAAATTAAGAAACCTAAAAACGCAAAGAGTTTTGGAAAACACTTTTACGGCAGGTGTCAAAATAGAGTTGGCTCGTGTAGAACGTCGTCCTTACCAATTTTTATATAAAGAAGGTGATACTACCTATAACTTCATGCATATGGAGACTTATGAACAATTAACCATAGAAGAAGATTTAATTAATAATCCGGGATTATTAAAAGAGGGTCAAGGGGTTGAAATCATGTATCATACAGATACCGAAACTCCGCTTTCCTGTGAACTTCCCGCTTTCGTTGATTTAGTGGTTACCTATACGGAACCCGGTGTAAAAGGAGATACAGCTACCAATGCTGCCAAAAGAGCAACCGTTGAAACTGGCGCTGAAGTTTTCGTTCCTCTTTTTATTGAAAATGGAGAAAAAATTAAAGTGGACACTCGTACCAATAAATATTCGGAAAGAGTTAAATAATCGAGATGAAATTTATACAAGCCATCACCATTGATCAGTTACTGGGCATTATAGGAAATAATGTGATAGTAAAAGGCAATAAAAATAATTTGATTACCGGCATTAATGAAATTCACTCTGTGAAACCCGGTAATATTTCATTTGTCGATCACCCTAAATATTACGATAAAGTACTGCAAAGTGCAGCTACCGTGATCCTCATCAATAAAGAAGTGGAATGCCCAGAAGGCAAAACGTTGATTATTACCGAAGATCCTTTACGCGATTACATTTCCATTGTAAAACATTATGTAATCTTTACCCCACAAACCGTAGCCATTCATCCTTCAGCCGTCATCGGAGAAGGAACCGTGATTCAACCCAATAGTTTTATCGGTGAAAATGTGGTCATTGGAAAAAATTGTATTATCCATTCCAATGTTAGCATCTATTCC
>JAVWBZ010000053.1:0-8505 GCA_036649255.1 Bacteroidales bacterium | reverse complement strand
CCCCTCTTACGGCTTCATTCTGGAAAGTTACCGGAAGTGTTCTTTGAAGAATCACGGCAATTTTCTTATTTACGGCAGAGATACTGTCACTTTTCGGTACATAGTCGTCACGAAGTACGATAAATTCCGTACGACGATTCAACGCGTGGGCTGCTTCCTGTTCACCCTTGTTAGGCAATCCATTGATATATTCTTCAGATAAAACAGTTCCTTTTGGGAAGAAGTATGATTTTCCGTAATAAACGGTTGTCATATCTGTTTCCATTTTACGAGGTCTATATTCTCCATAGCCTTTGGGAACAATACGATTAGGATCAATCCCTTTTTCATTGACCAAAAAGTCGACACAAGACTGGGCACGTTTTTGGGACAATACCTCATTTTTTTCATCCGTATCACGGAAGTCGGTATGAGAACGCAACTCAACCACCAATGTAGGATTTTTCACCATGATATCATACAAGAACAACAGTGAGTCCTGATATTGAGGTTTCAAATCCCATTTTGCAAGATCATATAAAATCTCGGGCAATATGATTGGTTCTTTTGGAATTGGAGTTAGGATAAAATCTTGTTTAAGGTCTGTATTTTCAGTCAACCCAACCGTAGTTTGGGTAGCTGTATTATTTTCCTCCCAGTATTTATTTTTAGTAACTTTGATCTTATAGGTAGTATTCCCCAATATTTTAGTTTTATCAAAATAATAATATCCTTTTACATCTGTGGTTGTTTTGTAAGAGGTTCCATCGGATCCCACAATTTCCACCTGAGCACCGTCTATATATTGCAACGTAGCTTGGTCTCTAACAAAACCGGCCAATGTATACACAAGTGGTCTCAGCAAAAAGTAGTAAATGTCATCACCCCCTCTACCACCGGGGCGATTAGACGAAAAGAATCCTTTATCCAAATAAGGAGATTTTGATTTAGGATCTAAGGCTTCCGTTTCATCAAATATCATTCCTATTTCATCCCAACAAGAATTGATAGGCACCATCATATTTTGTGCTGGCTGGAATTCTCCCTCTTTTATTTCCGAAACAAATATGTCAAGGCCTCCCATACCGGGACGTCCGTCGGAAGAAAAATAGAGAGCCGTTTCACCTTTCATTACGGGAAACACTTCTTGAGCTTCCGTATTCACATTGGGACCCAAGTTGGTAATATTTCCAAATTTAGCAGATTTCTTGGCACGGGTAGCTTTATAAATATCATAACCTCCAAGACCTCCCGGTCTATTGGAAGCAAAATAAATGGTGAGTTCATCGGGCATAATAAAAGGGTGTACATAGTTAAAAGAATCGGGGCCCAATTCTACTAATTCCGGATCACCCCATGATTTACCTTTCTTTTGAGAAATGTAGATATAACATCCTTGTACCTTTTTCTTATCCTGAGGGCATTTGGTAAGATAAATAGCGGTTCCTTTTCTATTGGCCGAAGCCTCTCCTTCGTTCACGCCTGAATTGAGTATTTCCGTTTCGTCAAGCGGCATTGCCGGCGACCATTCACCAGGCCATTCCGTATTTTTACTTTTAGGTTTATCTGATTTATAGATATCAGAGAAAGCCACTCCCGTCCATTGATCGGTTCCTTTTCCAATAGAACCTTCGCGATTGGAAGAGAAAATCAATTGGTTTAATTTTTCAGGATTTCCCCATCTTGGTGCCCATTCGTCTTGGCGGGTATTTAATTTTTTAAAATTTTCCACTTCATACCGGGTGGGGTTTTCCATCCAAATTTTAGATTTGTTGCACCCTTCTATTCGAATGTCTACCCGGGTATCTTCCGGAACAAGTTTCTTATAGTTATGATAATATTTTAGCGCCATATCATATTCTCCCCTTAAATTATAAATACTTCCAAGGTGAAATAAAATGATGGGATTATCTTTTTGATAATTTTTCTTTTCCAATCGAATATATTGTTGTTCCGCCTTTTTTAAGTCACCCATAATGCGATAGCATTCAGCAATTTGAAATGTCACACGTTGAACTTCTATTCTATTTTTACTGATTTTTTTGATTCCCTTCTTATAATCTTCCATTGCTTTTTCATACTGACAATGTTTAAAAGCATAATCCGCATCTCGCAATGTTTGAGATTTTAATGTAATAGAACTTATCAATAAAATAGATAAAAGAACAGCAATTGGCCTATATATTCTCATAATAAACTTTTTTATTTACCCATATTTTTTGCGGTTGCTAAAATACAAAAATAATTGAAAAATAAATCTTTCGTTATTTTTTTTTATTTCATTAACTCAACTTTTGTTCTTTTTACTTTTTTACTGGCTCTTCTTAATAAATCATATGCAAGCGGGTTAGAGATAAAAATACTGGAGTAAGTACCAATTAAGATACCTGCACCCATTGCAAAGATAAATCCGCGAATGACTTCGCCGCCAAAGACAAAGATAGCCAATAATACAATAATGGTAGAACCTCCCGTATTAACGGTACGTCCTAATGTACTGTTAATTGCAGAATTGAAGTTTACATAATTATCACGTTTCGGATAAAGGGCCAAGTTTTCACGTACACGGTCGAAAATAATTACCACATTATTAATAGAATACCCTATCACCGTAAGGATAGCTGCAATAAAAGATTGGTCTATTTCCATGGAGAACGGCATCACTTTATAGAATAAAGAGAAAAGTCCCACCGTTAATAAAGTATCGTGTACCAATGAAACAACCCCGCCAATACCAAATTGCCAATTTTTGAATCGAATCGCAATATAGATAAAAATAAGCACCAATGAAATCAACACAGCCCAGAATGCATCAAATAAAAGTTCTCTTGCAATGGTAGGTTGTACTTTTTGAGTACTTTGAATACCACGTGGGTCAAGTTGTTGGCAAAAGTCTGTTTCGGAAATAGATTCTTTTGCATAAAAACCTTTCAAAGCTTGGAACAACATTTTTTCACATTCCCTATCAACCGCAGGATCATTACTATCTATTTTATAATTGGTTGTGATACGAATTTGGTTATTTCCACCAAAAGTTTTCACTTCGGGATTTCCTCCAAATTCTTTGGCAACTGCTTCACGAACCTGATTGGTCGTAACTTCCTGGTCGAAACGAATCACATAGTTTCTACCACCGGTAAAGTCAATTCCCGGATTCAAACCTTGTACGCAGAAAGAAGTGATCACGATGGCACTAAGGGCAATCGTAAGAATATAGAAGAATTTTCTATGTTTCAAGAAATCAAAGTTAACATTCATGAAAGCATTAATGGTAACAGAATTACCGAAGGCAATATCTTTTCCTTTAGCCAATCTTCTTTCAATGATGATTCTTGAGATAAAGATTGCTGTAAACAAGGAAGAAAGGATCCCAATAATCAAAGTAGTAGCAAATCCTTGAACAGGGCCTGATCCGAAGATATAAAGTACAATGGCTGTGATCAGGGTGGTAACGTTTCCATCGATAATAGCCGAATAGGCATTTTTAAATCCTTCGTCAACAGCCATACGGGTACCTTTGCCCGCCCGAATTTCTTCACGTACACGTTCAAAAATAAGCACATTCGCATCGACCGCCATCCCTAATGTAAGAACAATACCGGCAATACCGGGCAGTGTCAATACGGCTCCCAAGGATGCCAATATTCCCACAATAAAGAATATATTCATAAACAGCGCTATATCAGCAACCAAACCGGCACGACTGTAATATAGGAACATATATAACAATACCAATATAAATGCCAATACAAAAGACAATAGACCCGATCTGATTGATTCTTTACCAAGCGTAGGACCTACTACTTCGGATTGAACAATATTTACACTTGCTTCCAAGTTTCCTGAATTTAAAACTGTAGCCAAATCCTTTGCTTCATCAATGGAGAAATTACCTGAAATTTCTGAATTACCGTTAGGAATTTCACTATTGATACGAGGATAGGAATATACAAAATTATCCAACACAATGGCAATAAAGGTTGTTTTGTTTTTATTGTCAACGGCAGCTCTGGTAATTTTACGCCATTCATCGGCAGCTTGCTCTTCCATTGACATGGAAACTACTGCGCGATTGTTTTGGTCAACATCCTGACGAGCAGAACGAACCACTCTTGCACCTCCAACGGTTTCAGAACTCAATTTAGGTCCAATTCTGTCATTATTTTTCTTTAAAGGAATTAACGGATAAGCATTACCAAAATTTTTATCAGCAGATCCCCAATAGAATACCACACTCTTGTCTCCTATTAAACGGGTTATATCGGGAAGCAAACTATTGATCATTTTCATATCCGCTTCCTTAAAATAGGCAATTGAAACACCATCAGTTCCCTGAACAGCTTTGCTAAGAATTACGCCAAGTCCCGTATTTGCAGCCGGAGTTTCTTCTATTGCTGTTTCTTCTCCCAGCAAATCTACCGTAGCGGTATCAACCACTGCTACGGTAGCATCAACGCTATCGGTAGCGGGCATTGTATCAAGTTCAGCTATGGCTGTTTTTGCTTTTTGAGCTTCCAACTCTTTTTTAGCTTTTATTTCTTCAACTAGTTGCAAATCTGCTACTCTAAAACGTTCTTGAATTGATTTTCCGTTAACAGGTTCATTGTAAACTTCCCAAAATTCCAATTTAGCAGTACTTTTCAAAAGATCGGTTACACGTTCTGGTTCTTTAATACCGGGAAGTTCAACCAATATACGTCCGCCTTGAAGACGTTGCAAGTTAGGTTGTGCCACACCGAAGCGGTCGATACGAGTACGTAAAATTTTGAAGGTACGATCCACTATTTCATCCGATTCTGTTTTGATAAATCCTATAATTTGATCATCTGTTGCATTTTTAATACCGGAACGTTCTCCAAAATAGGTACGAAGATTGGCATTATTCATGCCCAAAGCAGCTTTTTCCTCATTGAAAGCAACCACAAAAAGAGCAATAAAATCATTTCCTGTTTCTACATATTTTTTATGTGCTTTTTCAAAACTGTTTTTGAAAAGAGCGTCTTCGGTATTGACAGCCAAACTTTGAACCACGTCAGGAATTGAAATTTCCAATGTTACATTCATCCCTCCTTTTAAGTCAAGACCTAAGTTAAGTTCCTTATATTTACACTCTTTATACGTAAATCCCAAGAAAACGGTAGAATCGTTCATATTGGATAGAAAATGTTGTTCTCTGTCTGAAACGAGAGAATCTACCAACTGTTTTTCCAACATTACGTCTCCTTTCGCAAGACTTTTAACTTCTTCAATCATGGCCGGATCGTTAGCAAATTCTTTTGCTTTCTTCTCAATTCTCCATGTTATGAAAGAAAATGATAAGCAATACAAGCAGGTTAGTGCAATAAGTATTGAAAAAAATAGAATTAAACCTTTGTTACGCATGTTTTTATTTATTTGATTATTAATAATTTATATTTATTTATTAGAGTTTTTTCAAGCTTGCAAATATACAAAATTATTTATATGTTCTAAAAAATAATATGCAAATGTGTTAATGTATCTATAAGCAAAGCATAAAAAAATGAAATCATAACAATTCTTACAGCTTTTACTCATTAAATAATTAACACCCGTGCTTTTCGACGAATAGTTTCAATAATCTAGGATTTCCTTAATTCAAAGTTTTTTCCCAAATAAACTCGTTTTACATGTTCATCAGCGGCCAATTCTTCGGCTGTACCGGCCTTAAGAACACTTCCCTCAAAAAGCAGATAAGCTCTGTCAGTAATGGAAAGTGTTTCATGAACATTGTGGTCAGTGATCAAGATACCAATATTTTTCTCTTTCAATTTAGCTACAATCGATTGAATATCCTCCACCGCAATAGGATCTACTCCGGCAAAGGGTTCGTCGAGTAGAATAAATTTAGGATTGGAGGCAAGACAGCGCGCAATTTCACATCTACGCCGTTCTCCTCCGGAGAGATTATTTCCTAAATTTTTTCGTACTTTTTGGATATTAAATTCCGAAATCAGACTTTCCAGTTTCTCTTTTTGCTCTTCTTTACTGATAGACGAAAACTCAAGAATGGCCTTGATGTTATCCTCAACTGTCAAATGACGGAAAACGGAAGCTTCCTGAGGCAGATAGGCAATTCCCATTTGCGCCCTTTTATACATAGGCAATTTCGTGATATCTTCATCGTTCAAAAATATCTTGCCTGAAACAGGTTGTATCAATCCCACAATCATATAGAAAGAAGTTGTTTTCCCTGCCCCGTTGGGGCCTAAAAGTCCAACAATTTCACCTTGTCGAACCTCAATGGACACATTGTTTACCACCGTCCGGCTCTTATACTTTTTAACTAAATTTTCCGTACGAATTTTGTATTCCATGGCTAGCATTTTTCAGCTTCAAGTTTAATTTTATCGACTATAATTTCTACCAAATTTTGCAACGGTTTTTTCACCATTGGATTTAAAAAAATGGGTACTTCCACCTCTATTTCCACCTCAACCTTACATTCTTCTCCATTTCCATCCAGTTGAATGCAAATAGTAAGCGGAAGGTTCTTATCATTGGACGCATGATAAACGACCTTGGAACAGGCAATTTTTTCAGAAATAGTCAACGTAAGAACGGCAACACCAGGTATCGCAAATTTGCAAAAATCTTCCGTTGACTCCCAATCTTTAACCTGATCGGGTAAGAATTTCCCAAAATTATTGCAATTGCTAACCATTGCAAAGATGATATGATCGGAGGCTTTCACGGTTTCGGTTCTACTGGTTACTTTCATGGTTATCATATTTAGCAGTTACTACTTGAACAAGAATCTTCCATTTTTTTATTCATTCCCAAAATTAGAAAAATTTCATATAAATTCAGGAGGGCAAAAATAGCAAATAATTGAAGAATTAATGATATTTAACATCTAAAAAAATAAAACAAAATTCTTTTTTTATAAATTTGCCGTTTTAATTAATGGTTACAGTGAAGTTTAATACCTTTTTATTTGTTTTATTATTTTAGTTGTGATTTTTATCACCCTACGATCTTTTATTGTTTAACGTTTTTTCACTTTCAACAGATGATTTCAATTCTATTTATTTTTCCTATCATAGAAAAAATCAATAGGTTAAAAATATTTTTAGCCTCTTTTGTCTTTATAATGATTTCCTGCATAGCAAAAGAAAAAAAAACTAATATTGAACATGTTTTTAGGGTTTTACAACAAGGATTTTTTTTAAACGAATCAATAAATTACAACCATTTAAATATCTTTCATTATTTAAAAGAGCAACAAATGATGCTATTAGGAGAAAGAGAGCATTTTAATCTTGTAAGTAAGTTTAACCATATTTAAAAACCATGAAAAAGATAATCATTCTATTAGCCGGAATTTTTACCTTAAATTTCAGCTCTGCGCAACCATTCGATAACATTGAATTGAGTAATAAAACTTATGTTGACGGTATCGCAAGCATTAAATTGTGTGTTGACGGTTATGATTTCGGATACCCTATTATCAAACTCAACAGCAGTGATAAATTGCGACTTGTTTTTGATGATCTGGAAGAAAACAGTCGTTATTTAAAATACACGCTCATTCATTGTACTCACGACTGGAAATTATCTTCTCTCAATCAATTGGAATATTTAGATGGTTTTATGGAAGACGAGATTACCGATAATTCCTATTCTTTCAATACGCTTAAACATTATGTAAAATATCAATTGGTGTTTCCCAATGATGTTTTAAGGATCACCAAATCCGGAAACTATATTTTATTTGTATACGACGACACACAAGATCACCCTGTCCTAACACGAAGATTAATGGTGGAGGAACCTATTTCCGTAGGAATCAAAGGAAGTGTGCATGCCGCCAGCGATGTCAATTACATGTTCACCAAGCAAGAAGTAGATTTCACCGTGTATACAGGGAATTACATCATTAAAAATCCGGCTCAATACCTTAATGCCACCATTATGCAAAACGAAAGATGGGACAATGCCGTCATGGGATTAAAATACCGTTCTGGCAAACCGGGAGAATATAGTTTTGACTACGACAATAATGTAAATACCTTCAACGGGAGTTCTGAGTTTAGAAATTTTTCCATCAAAAGCTTACGATATAACAGTGATCGGATTGTCTCTATCAATTTTGACAACAGAGTGAACAATGCTTATGTCGTGGAAGATATTGCCAGACCTTATGGGGCTTACGAAACCAATACCACCCTGAAAGGTCGCTGTTTTTACGCCAACGAAGATTTTCCAGGGGTCAACACAGAAGACTATGTGTTAACTCATTTTACGCTGAAATGTGATTTTCCCGTAACCGACGGAAAATTATATGTTTTCGGAGAGCTTACCGATTGGCAAGCCAAAAAGGAAGCGGAATTGAAATACAACGCAGCCAATCATTATTGGGAAGCAGATTTTTTCCTAAAACAAGGTTATTATAACTACAAATACGTATATGTTAAAGACGGCACTTCCATTATTGATGACACCTATATTGAAGGAAATCACTGGCAAACCCAAAACGAGTATGTAATTCTGGTTTATTTACAGGAT
>JAVWBZ010000052.1:871-8770 GCA_036649255.1 Bacteroidales bacterium | reverse complement strand
GCAAGTACAATGCAAGGAGCTTCTCCATTACGTCCAAAAAGCGCCATATTCAAATCCGATTGTTCTGATTTGGTAGGAAGGCCTGTAGAAGGGCCTCCTCTTTGAACATCTACCACTACGATAGGAAGTTCGGTAATAACAGCCAAGCCGAGCGCTTCGGTTTTAAGCGACAAACCGGGGCCTGAAGTAGAAGTACAAGCCAATGCACCAGCAAAAGAAGCACCAATGGTAGAGCATATTCCGGCAATTTCATCTTCAGCCTGGAAAACTTTAGCACCCAACGATTTATGTTTAGCCAATTCCACCAAAATATCGGTAGCGGGGGTAATGGGGTAAGAACCCAAGAAAAGTTGGCGACCAGAGCGTTCAGAAGCGGCCAACAAACCCCATGCCGTTGCAATATTACCGGTAATATTTCTATATCTTCCTTTGGGTAATTCTACCGTATTAATGTGATAGATTGATTCTACCACTTCCAATGTTTCGGCAAAATTATAACCGGCCAGTAACACATTTTTATTCACATCCGCAATTTCCAATTTCTTTGCAAATCTCTTATCCAACAATTTATAAGGAGTTTCCAAATCAAAGTTGAACATATAATAGATCATTCCCAAACAGAACATATTTTTGGTTCGGGTAGCATTTTTAATATCCATCCCCAACGCCATGGCAGTTTCTCTGGCCATGGTGGTAATAGCGGGACTGATTACATTATAAGAGCTCAAAGATCCGTCTTCCAGGGGATTGCTTGCACAGCCTGCCTTTTCCAAAGCTTTTTCGTCATAAGTGTCGCTATCGGTAATGATAGTTCCTCCCATTTTCACCCATTTAAGGTTGGCTTTGAGCGAAGCCGGATTCATTGCCACTAATACATCACACTGGTCACCTACAATACGGGTTTCTTTTCCAATATGAACTTGATAACCGGAAACACCAGCCACCGTGTTGTGTGGAGCTCTAATTTCAGCGGGATAGTCAGGGAATGTTGCGATGTCATTACCTGCCAAAGCTGCCGCGTCAGAAAATAGAGTTCCAGAAAGTTGCATTCCGTCGCCGGAATCACCTGCAAACTTCACTACCACGCTATCTCTTTCTAAAATTTGCTTTTTTGTTGCCATACTTTATTATATTGATATTAATATTTAGTTTGTTGATTCTCGATGATCTTATGGGATATTTTGTCAATTTTCAGTGTGCAAAAAAGACAAGCAAATAACAATAAGACACATTGTATTAAACACTTACATCTTATCATTCTTACTTGTAACAGCGGGTCAAAAATATCAAAAATATGATTAGGTAAACCCCTTTCTGAAAAATAATTTTTACCGAACAAACAAGGCTATGAATTCACTTGTACGTTCGTGAATTGGGACAACTGAATCTCTCATTTTTCATTTTAAAAGTTGAATTTCTTTCACGAGATATTTTTTTCCATTATCTATTTTTGAGACATTGGGGAAGTTTTCCTATCATTTCCGCTCCTCCTCTCTCTTGATTCTTTGCTCTCAAAATAGGCCAAGCAAGCATCTCTTTAATATTTTAAAAATCAATTATTTACGAATATTAATAAGCTTATCAATGAAATAAAGTGACCAAATTTCCTGTTATAAAAAGTGAAGTGCATCCTTTTTTATCGTTCTCATGGAAACAAGTAGCAGTTGAATATTCAACTATTTTTTCAGGTATATTTTTCACGATAAAGCAACAGTAGAAAAAGTCCGATTATCACCACAATGAAAACATAGAGAAGGGAATCATAGCGGATTATTTCATGGAAAGAGATATTTGAGAACCATTTTTGCAAATGAGAGGGGATCACCAAGAAAAAGTTTAAAACATGGGGAATATATTGCCAACCCCTATAGATACAAAACAAAATAAAAAGAGCGATCCATCCTGCAATAGATAAGATATAGGGATAAAGGGGAGGTTCCTCTATCAATTTCATTTTTTTTGTGACCAAATCACTGAACCCATTGTCTTTGATCTCTTCTTTATTTTTTTGAAAAAAAGAGATTAAGGTTTTATCTTCTGTTGTCTGATTCATATCCGAATTGTTTTAAAAAAAATTTCATTTTGGAACGTCCCCGATGTAAATGTGATTTCACGGTATTTTCGGGAAATTTGGTAATGCCGGCAATTTTACCAACCGATAAATCTTCCATATAATAGAGTAACACAACCACCCGTTCCTCCGGGTTAAGACAATGGAGTGCCGCTTTTAAATCATGATTCAAGTCATATTTTTTATTTTCATCAATAGTACTTGCATACTTCACTTCTTCTATTTCTTCATTGTATAGCTCTTTTTGTTTGCGCAAGTAGTCATAAAAAAGATTGTAGGCAATACGGAACAACCAGGTATGAAATTGTGCCATTCCTTTAAAACTCTGCAAATTGATATAAGCTTTCAGAAAAGTTTCTTGTGCCAAATCATCACATAACTCTTCATTGCCGCCGGTAAGATGAAGTAAAAAACGACGAACAGATGATTGATACTTGATTACCAGCTGGTTATATGCCTGCTTATTACCAAATACCAACACCTGTGCGATGAGACTAAAATCTTCGACCTTACTCATGGATTAGTTGTTCAAGTCTGACACTTCATTTTCATCCCGATTTTTCTTTTGACTTCTTTTTCGCAAAAAATAGATCAACACATAACTCAGTCCCAAAACAAGTAAAAAGAGGCCCATAACTGCAAAAAAGTTTGTTTTTAAAATAAGGGCTGTTAACAAAGATCCTACCCCAAGAGAACAGATCGGAATTCCAATTTCCAATGGATTATAGTTATTTTTTCTTGCTCTTCCCGTTTCTACAAAAAGATTTTCCGGCAACTCTTTCCCCTGCTCAACCGCTTTTTCAATAATCTTATATCGAGCCAATTTACTTTTATGACGATAAAATAAAATCATAAAAAAAATGAAACCTATCATGATAAAAAAGAGAAATCCAAGTCCTATTGCCATCACCCCTTCCCAATTAGTTTTATTTTTTTCTTCTACTTTTATTTTCTCCAATTCAAAATATTTTTCGGGAGACAGCTTTTCTATTTGGAGTTTTTGTTGCTTTAAACTATAAATCTGGTCCGGAAGCAAATCCGCATATTCATTGGCACAAAGAGCCGTAGAATCGGCAACAGCATTATTTACTCGATTAGAATCATGTTGTGCTTGCGAATAGACAAAACATGCAACAAACCATGCACATAAAAAGATTTTTTTCATAAGTCAATTTTTTTGGTTAATACTGTTCTTTAAGACGAAGTTCTCATTGATTTGGTTGCAAAGATTCAATTTTTTTCTTAGTATAACAGATAAAAATAAGTGACAAGATTCATACGTAATGATTTTACACCGTTCGAAAATTATTGAATTCATTGTATTATCAGACAAAATCTGAAGAAAATATTGATCTTATTTTTAGGCGAGCAACCTGAACTTAATTGTGTAATTTTGCAAACTTATTTATTAAACTGCAAGTTATGGCAATTAAGAATATTATTTTTGATTTGGGAGGCGTTATTTATGACATTTGTTATCAAAATATTCCGGAAGCTTTTCAAAGATATGGGGTGAAAAATTTTGAGATCTTATACTCCAAGGCTGCCCAAACGGATGTGTTCAACCTTTATGAAGAAGGACTTGTTTCCACCGAACAATTCAGGGAGTATCTTCACAGTTTATCACCAATTCCGTTAAGCGATCAACAAATCGACATCGCATGGAATTCCATTATGATTGATATCCCAGAAAATCGCATCAAGTTGCTGGAATCAATCAAAAACCGTTATCAACTTTTTCTATTTAGCAATACCAATCAATTAAATTATGAGTATTATACTCAATATGTTAAAGAAAAATTCGGTTATGACATTTTCAATACACTTTTTGTAAAAGCCTATTTTTCTCATATTTTACAACTACGAAAGCCCAAACCAGAAGCTTTTCAAGCAATTATCGATGAACAGCGTCTTAATCCATCGGAAACACTCTTTCTGGATGACTCTCTCCAGCATATCGAAGGAGCAAAAAAATGCGGGTTGCAAACCTACCATGTACAAGATGGTGAAGAAATTGGTGATATTTTACAATCTTTGAATTTATAACCTAAAAACAGGAGCTCCCGTTCATGTATATTAAACGGCGCTGCCTTATATTCTATATTCTTTTTTCATTCAATCGCAAAATGCCAGAGATTCCTGAATTTTTCAACTTTCCCGAAAAGATATTTGAAAAAAGGAATGAAAAACGCCACCAAAGAAAAAGGTCATGTTAAAATGAGCAATCAATTTAATCTTGATAAAAAGAAAAATTTGAATGTTCCCATTATTTTATCATCATGTTTATTGAATCCTCAATAAAAAAGATTTTCATTGAGAAGCAGAAATATACTTAATACAATCCGGTATCAAAGAATCTATATTCATAGCATCTTGTTTCTGATAATTATAAAAGTATCAAATTTCCCATTTATAATGGAATTACAATACAGAGGAAAAATAAAATGTCGAAATGGAACAATTTTCTCCGAAAAATCAGCCTATCAATTCTATTCAACATTTCATAAAAAATGTTTACCAAATTTTTCACTTTAAGATTTGAAAGAAAATATAATTAATTTAATGCTAATATCTTCAAACAAAAAATATCAGTCATGCAAAAAATTGAACTTTTTATAACAACTGTTAAATTCATCATTATCAATTTTTTATATTTTCTTTCATTATTTTATTGTATTTTTGAAAGATCAACTTATTGTAATAATTTTAAAACTAAAAAATCAATCAACCTGCAAGAAAGGAGGAAACAAGGTTGTCATAAAATTTATAACCATTAAAAACAGTTTACCATGAAAAAAACATTAAACTTAGGCGATTTATTTACCTTAGAAGTAGAAAGCAATCCAAGTACAGGCACCAATATTTATATAGCACACCTCGAAGGAGGTTTGGCTTTGGTAGATATCAGTACCCGTAAGGGGAAGGGATTATTAGGATCTCCAGAGCAAAAGATTTTCACTTTTTTAGGTATTGAAGCCGGAGAGGCAGCCGTTCAATTAGTTGAAATCAATGCTAAGAAAGAGGTGCTTTATCATAACATCCTACCGATAGAGATTATATCGGCAGAAAATTGCGGTGGTTGTTGGAGCGACTACAGAATTCCTACCATAGAAGACTTGACTGTATTCAAAGAAGCGGTTAATTTTATAGGGGCAACTTATATTCCTCTTTTGGTATCCAGTCAAATAGTGGCAGGAATAAATTACAGTTTTATGTGTAAATACTTACTGACCACCAATCCAGTACAAGAAGGATACGCTATGGTCAACATTTTCAAACCTCTTCCCAAAAAAGGCAAAGCAACCGTCACTGGGATTATCCGTTTCTTAGATAACCCCGTATCCAAAAAAGCATAATACAACCCCATGAAAACGGAAGAATTTCAGCATTCGTCTGGAGAGAATGCTGGATTCTTTATAAATTGGTGACTCTAAACCGAAATCTTCAGTATTTAATTAACGAACTCTTTGTTTCGAACAAGGATATTTTAATTTATATCCAAGTTTATGCATTTTAACCAAGAAATATAAAAATTTCACGACCTTACCCTCATTCGAATCGTCTGAAAATTTTCCATTATATTTTACTAGCTTGGATAAAAATGTAAACAATCGATGTTTCAAAACGATGAAATAAAAGTGAATGATCCTGTGTTGCGTAAATTTTGCAGATTTTTTCCGAATGTCAAGACAAGAAAATCAAAAAAAATTGAACAAAAACAGCTCTTACAGAAAAAAGGCCCTTCATTTTGTCACTAATTATATTTTTGAGATGAAAGTGAGTTTTTGAATTTTCAACTATAAAAAATAAAAGCAAGCAACTATTTGAACTCCTTTTTTACTATTTAAGATATTGATATTTTAATCAATTACACTAGATCATCAAACCAAATAATGGCAAGTTATTTTTTCTAAGGAATCGCCTTACAGTTTTGATAAAAAGCAGCTCTTTTTTTATCATTAGAAAGATATTACAAAGATTTTTTATTTTTTGTCGTATTTTTTAAATTAAATCGTATTTTTGCCGCCGAAAAAGAAAGGGGTGCCGAAAGGCTGAGATCAAACCCAATGAACCTGATACGGATAATGCCGACGTAGGGAGTAATTGCAATTATCTTATTTAGCCCTCTTTCAGTTTTAGGTTATTAATTTAAAATCTGTTAGAGTTATGAAAATCAAAAAAAATCAAAAAAAAATCCATCCATCCTCACATCACTACATTTTTCAATCAACACCGTTGTTTCTTATTTTTCTGTTGACTTTTACATCATCATTTGCTCAGCAACCAGTGGATTCGCTTAACCCCATCCAACTTTCAAGCGTGGGAGTACGCTGGGTAAAACCAAGCGGAGAAGAAATTTTTTCAGCTTCTAATGTAGGACGAAAAGAGATCGAAGAAAATATGGGAAACGGAAGTGTGAACAACATGTTTGACATGGTTCCCTCCATGATTACCACTTCTGATGCCGGCACTGGAATTGGTTACACTTATATGCGTATTCGAGGCATCGACCAAACGCGTATCAATGTTACGATGAACGGAATTGCAGTAAATGATGCCGAATCACAAGGCACTTGGTTTGTCAATTTGCCCGATTTCGGTTCGCATGTCGAGAACTTGGAAGTACAACGCGGTGTGGGAACTTCTAATAATGGATCTGCTGCATTTGGAGCCTCCATGAATTTTTCCACATTAGATATTCCTTCCAAAGCCTTTCTGGAATTAAACAGTTCGGCCGGTTCGTTTTACACTTTCCGCAACTCGGTTTCTGCCGGAACCGGCCTTATCGCCGACCGATTTTCCGCAGCTTTCTCCTATTCCAATATTTTAAGTCGCGGTTATATTGACCGGGCCAATGCCAAACTCAATTCTATCTTCTTTACAGCTAATTATCGATTGTTGAACAAAAAGAAAGGAATCGACTACGGAAATATTAAATTTAACGTCATTTACGGAAACGAAAAAACCGGATTGGCTTGGAACGGTGTCCCTTCCGATTCTCTCAAAACAAACAGAACCTATAACGATTGCGGACTCTATTATGACGATAAAGGCAATCCTCATTATTATGATAATGAAACGGATAATTATGAACAAACTCATTATCAACTATTTTACAATATAGAAAGAATGAAACCCAGAAAATCGAAGACAGGATTTCATAAATACAACTTTGATCTGGCAGGACACCTTACCCGTGGGATCGGATATTATGAACAATACAAAGACAACAAGAAATTCTCTGCCTATGGCCTTGATAATTTTGAAATGGGAGATGATATTCTCAAAAAGACCGACTTGGTAACACGAAAATTTTTAGACAACTATTTTTACGGAATGACCTTTAACTTTAAACATACGATGGCCAATCTTAACACTGAAACCAATAAGAATCAATTTTGGACATGGTCGATTGGAGGTGCACTCAACCAATATGATGGCAAACATTACGGCAATATCATCTGGATGCAATATGCCGGTACTGTGCCCCCCGATTATCAATGGTATAAAGGGAAAGGAGACAAAACCCAATTTAATCTGTTCGGAACCGCCTCTTACCAAAATGATGCTTGGTATGCCTATGTGGATTTGCAATATCGTATGATCAATTATCAAATTTCAGGAATCGACGACAATTTAGCCGATATCACCCAACATTACTTATGGAATTTCTTCAATCCTAAAATGGGAGTTAATTTTGATTTCGGCAAAGCAAAACGCAATGCTTTATATCTATCGTTTGCCGTGGCTCACCGAGAACCTACCCGTACCGACATTGTGGACGCTCCAAGTAACAAGAAACCCATTCCCGAAACCCTATATGATTT
>JAVWBZ010000052.1:0-861 GCA_036649255.1 Bacteroidales bacterium | reverse complement strand
CAAGAGAAATTGGGAAGGATTTTGACCTTTCAGATATAAAAATCAATTCTATTATTAAGGAAGAGCATTTAGAGAAAAACGGAATCCTTAATAAAGATGCCATTGACAAATCGTTTAAAATTGAAAAAATATGCTTTTAATGCCAATGGTTATTTTATGTATTATGATAATCAATTGGTACTTACAGGAGAAATTAACGATGTGGGTGATGCCATCATGACCAATGTGAAAAAAAGTTACCGTTTGGGAATAGAACTTGTTTCCGCCTATAAGCCAGTTAAGTTTTTTACTTGGAAAATCAACGGAACTTTCAGTTTGAATAAAATCTTAGATTACACCCAATTTATAGACGACTGGGATACTGGAATACAACGCAAAAGTAATCTGGGCACTACCAACATTTCATTCTCTCCCAATCTCATAGCAGCCAATGAGTTCATTTTTACTCCTGTGAAAAATTTTGACATCTCGTTGGTTACTAAATTTGTAAGCAAACAATTTATCGACAACAGTAGTAACAACAATTATATGATTGATCCTTATTGTATTACAAACCTTCAATTAAGTTATAAATTGCACACTAAACTTATTCCTGAATTAGGATTCTTCTTCCAAATAAACAATATATTTAACACGATGTATGAAAGTAATGCATGGTTATACCGTTATTATGAAAACGGAGTTGAATCTTATACAGACGGTTATTTTACCCAAGCCGGCATCAATGTAATGGGTGGTATCAGCCTCAGATTTTAAGAAATAGAACCTTTATAATATAAAAAATGACAATTGAACTATGGATTGAAATAATAGGGGCGGGAATAGGTCTTACCTACCTTTATTTAGAATATAAAGCTTCTT
>JAVWBZ010000051.1:0-8858 GCA_036649255.1 Bacteroidales bacterium | reverse complement strand
ATTAAGTACAAGGGTGATAATCGCTCCGAAGATAGAAATATAAGCTCCGAATTTAGTTTGTCCCGTTAATTTATACCAAATGGACAAATTATAAAAAATGCCCAGAAACAGATTGGCCAATAACAAAATAGGAACAACCTCCAGCCCAACATGATATTGAATCCCTACAAAATATTTTACAATATCAATATAGAGCATAATACCCACAAAAATTACGGAACAAATGAGCACAAAAACCGTCATCACTTCTGCATAAGTTTCTTTGGCATCCTTATCCTTCGATTTATTAAAGAAAAAGGGTTCCGCTGCATACTTAAACGCTTGAATAAAAATAGTCATCATAATGGATATTTTATAACAAGCACTGTAAATTCCCACCTGACTTTGTGCAATATCGGGGGGCGATAAATTTTTGAGCAATACCCTATCCATTGTCTCGTTCACAATTCCGGCAAGTCCTAATATTAAAAGAGGAAAAGCATAAATAAACATCTCTTTCCATAATTTCCAATCAAAAGTAAATTTAACTTTCAATATTTCAGGTAAAAGCAATAATAAAGTTGCTACACTGGCTACTAAATTGGAAATAAATATATATCCTACTCCAATTTCAGGGTGATAAATCATATTGACAAATTCAACTGCCATATTTTGTTTAAGCAAATAAGGGCATAACAATAAGAAAAATAGATTCAATGTCACGTTGATCAAGATGTTCGTAATTTTTATCGCTGCAAAACGTACGGCCTTCATCAGATAACGGAGTCTTGCAAAAAAGATGGAAGTCAAAGCATCAATGCCTATGATGATAGATAACCACGTTATGTATTCCGGATGATTTTCATAATGAAGCCAAGTGGCAATATCGGAAGAAAAAACCGTACAAAGGGCAATGAATAAAGTAGAAGTGAATAATAACGAGATGGAAATAGTGGAGTAAACCCTATTTTTATATTGTTCTATTTGAGAATAACGAAAAAAAGCTGTTTCCATTCCATAGGTAAGAATGACGATAAAAAGGCTTACCCATGCATACAACTCTCCCACCACACCGTATTGTGCCGGGGCAAATAAATAAGTATGGAGTGGAACTAAGAGATAATTCAATAAACGGCCCAATATTGTAGAAAAACCATAGATTGCCGTTTGTCCTGCTAATTTTTTTATTGATGCCAAAATTTTCTTTTTTAATTGGGATGCAAAAATACAAAATTAGTCATTAGCCAATCTGGGTTCCCTCAGGGTTGGAAGCATATTTTTTCCCACTATAAAGTTCAAATTTTAAAAACTTACATTCCAAGGCTCCATTATAGAGTGTAAACTTTCTGGAAGGTCGCAAACCAATATTTTTTAAAGCTTCTTTATCAGAGCTAATGACAAATGCGGTGCAGTTGGAATAGTTATTTTTCCAAGTATCTCCAATCTGTTTATATAAGAAATCGATATCATCTACTTCCAATCGTTCTCCGTAAGGAGGGTTTATCATAACAATGGCTGGAGTTTTGACAGGATGCGATTGTAGCATATCCATTTTTTTTAATTCGATAAAATCCTGTAAATCGGCAGATTCGACATTTACCCTGGCCATTCCAAGATAACGGGAAGAAATATCAGATCCATAAAAATTAATGGATACATCACTTTTAATATCAGCTTCATTCACTATTTGATTCCATAAATTTTTATCGAACGTTTTCCAATTAAAAAACCCGAAATGTGAACGATAGAAGCCGGCTGGAATATTCAAGGCTATCATAGCTGCTTCAATCAAGAGAGTGCCTCCTCCGCACATACAATCAATAAAATCACAACTTCCGTTCCATTCGCTTAATTGTATCATGGCGCTGGCCACTACCTCATTAATAGGAGCTGGGTGATTTGAAACTTTGTATCCTCTTTTATGCAACGATTCCCCGGAAGCATCTAAAAATAAAGCAGCATTTTCTTCATAAATATGAAGATGAAGTTGAACATCGGGATTGTCTTTTTCAACGGAAGGCCTTTCATCAAATAAACTTCTAAATCGATCGCAAATAGCATCTTTCGCCAATACAGAGGCAAATAACGGAGTTTTAAAAATAGAATTCGACATTGTAGCACTAATGGCCAACGTTCCGTCTTTTGAAAGATATTTTTCTGTTGGGAAATTATAGATAGCCTCGTAAAACTGGTTATTATTTTGAAAAGAGAAAGTAGAAACCTGCCACAAAATCCGTAACGCTGTTCTACAATAATAGTTAGCCTTGTAAAGTAATTCCATGGATCCTTCAAAGCGCACTGCACGGCTCATAATTTGACAATTAACTGCCCCCATATTTTCTAATTCTTTAAATAATACAGGTTCAATTCCTGCAAATGTTTTTGCAATAAAAATTTCATTTTTCATACGGCAAAAGTATCAATTTTATTCTTATCAAGTTATAATAATCTGAAAAATGATTAAGAATTCTGAGATAAAATAAGTTTTTTTTTATTTTCTTCGTGAACAAAATTATTACTTTAACGTTAAATAAAACAAAAATTAAACAGGTTACTTTAAAATAATAGCTTCAGAGTAAACTCGTTACGTACTTTCAAAATAAACTCGCAATTTATAATAATTAATTATATGGTTTTTATTTCGTAATTTTGCAAATTAATTTTAAGAAATAAAATTAATTTTGAAATATAATAAATTTTACAAAAACGCGTTAACGTTCGAATGTCATCTCCCCAAACAGGGAATTTCAATATTAAATAGTAGGTAAGTGCAAATTTATAATATTAAAAGTAAAAAAAGAAAAATATGAAAAATTCAAAAGGAAAAATCATGTTGGTCGAAGATAGCCAAAATCTTCGATTTGTATTAAGAGATTATTTTGAAATGCTTGATTATGAGGTTGTTGATTTTAACGACGGGGATGCAGCCTCCAAAGCATTTAACCGCGGTTCCTTTGATATCTGTGTATTGGATGTCATGATGCCTGATAAAGACGGTTTTACTCTTATTCAAGAAATTAAAAGAATTGATTCCGAAGTTCCGGTCATCTTTTTAACAGCTAAAGCCAGTAAAGAAGATAAAATAAGAGGTTTTAAATTGGGTTGTGATGATTATATTGCAAAACCTTTTAGTACTGAAGAATTGGCACTTCGTATCGAAGCCATCTTAAGACGTACCAGAAAATCGACCAAAGAAAATAAGGATCTGTACGAAGAAAAAATTTATAAATTCGGAGATTTTGTATTTAATTACAGTGCAATGCAATTGGTACACCCCAGCAAAATTAGAACTTTAACCCGTAAAGAAGCCGAATTGCTGAAACTTTTATGTGAACATCAAAATAAATTATTGCCCCGTGAAGTGATTTTAAAAGAAATTTGGGGAGATGAAGATTATTCCGTAGGTAGAAGTATGGATGTATTCCTTACCAAGTTGCGTTCCTACATTAACATTGAAAAAATCAGTCAGGAACATATTAACCCCGACGGTGGGAGAAGAGACAAATACAAACCCGGATTTGAACCTAGAGTCGAAATATGCAATGTGCATGGAACAGGGTTCATTCTTAAAGTTAGAGAATAAAAAAAAAGAGGTTATCCCATTTTAGATAACCTCTTTTCGTTTTACTTATAAAAAAAAGAGGCTGCCTTTTTAAGGCAGCCTCTTTTTTTGTAATTTTGCATAAATTTTTACGACTATGATTATTGATAAATTGTATGAACGAGTGGCTATCAAAGGACATGTTTGTGTGGGTTTGGATACCGACTACGCCTATTTACCTCAAAACTTCGCTCACCGCTACCCTACCCTGAGCGACGGTCTTTTCGAATTTAATAAACAGATCATTGAAAGTACCCATGATATTGCAGCATGCTTTAAGGTACAAATTGCCTATTATGAGGCTTATGGCATGGAAGGAATGAGAGCTTATAAAAAAACATTGGAATATCTTCGTTCAAAAGATGCTTTTATTATAGCAGATGTTAAACGCGGTGATATTGCCAAAACGGCAGAAATGTACGCAAAAGCCCATTTTGAAGGTGATTTTGAATGCGACATGATGACCCTTAATCCTTATATGGGCATGGATAGTATTCATCCTTATTTACCTTTTGTCAAAGAAAAAAATAAAGGATTATTTGTTTTGATTAGAACTTCGAACGAAGGCGCCAAAGATATCGAATATCTTCCTACTGAAGATAACAAACATATTTTTAATGTAGTGGGAGAGAAAATAAAGATAATTGGGGAAGAATATTTGGGAAATTGCGGTTTTTCTTCCATCGGCGGCGTAATGGGATGTACACATGCCGACGAAGCCATCGAAGTTAGAAATACATTAGATTCAACCTTTTTTCTGATTCCCGGCTATGGAGCTCAAGGCGGAAAAGCTGAAGATATCGCCTTATATATGAAAAATGGAAACGGTGGTGTAGTCAATGCCTCAAGATCCATTTTATTGGCCTATAAAAAAATAGAAAATGGGGATTTGAATTTTGCAGAATATTCAAGAAATGAAGCAATTAGAATGAGAGATGATATTTTAAACGCCATGTAATTCTATTCTATATTTTACATAATTTAAATCTAAAAATAACTTTCATTATTCAAATATTAATCATCAGAAAATGATCCATTATTATAAATCCAAAATTTTATCCAATAAAAAAATAGCATCCGATGTTTATGTTATGGAAGTAAAGCGTAATGAAGAGGAAGTTATTCCAGGACAATTTTATATGCTCAAAAGTTGGCAAGAAGAGCTTACACTGATGAGACCGATCAGTCTGTATAAAATGGAAGCTGATACCCTTTTTTTTATGTATCGTGTAATAGGAAAAGGAACTGCTTGTTTTTCAAAATTGAAAAAAGGGGATTCTATTGATTTACTTGGCCCTTTGGGAAATGGCTTTCCTTGCGATAAAGTTTCTGGAAAAATAGCCCTTGTAGGAGGTGGAGTTGGCATTCCTCCTCTGTTTGAAACGGCAAAAAGGCTGACAAAATTGGGGAATCAGGTGGATGTTTTTATAGGTTATAAAGAAGAAGTTTTTATTTGTGAAGAATTTGAAGACGTTTGTGACAACATTTTTGTGTCAACCGAATGCGGGCAAGAAGGTTACAGAGGTTACATTACCGATTTGCTCCACCCCGAACAGTATGATGCCGTTTTTACTTGCGGCCCAGAAGTGATGATGATGAAAGTCATGGAGATGTGTAAATCTCACCATGTACCGGCTTGGTGTTCAATGGAAAAACGAATGGGGTGCGGTATCGGTGCATGCCTTGTTTGCAGTTGTGAAACCAAAAACGGAATGAAAAGAGCCTGTAAAGATGGTCCTGTATTTAGTATGGATGAATTATGAGTAATAAAATTATGAATAACAACAAATTAACTGTAAATATTAACGGAATTGAGTTTAAAAACCCTCTCATAGCGGCATCGGGAAGTTTTGGTTTTGGCAAAGAATACAATGAACTGTATGATGTAAGTTGCTTGGGTGGTATTAGTTCAAAAGGGCTTACGTTGAATCCACGCGAAGGAAATAAAGGAATTAGAATTTATGAAACTTCCAGTGGGATCATGAACAGTGTGGGACTACAAAATCCTGGAGTAAAAGGTTTTATAGAAAAAGAATTACCTTGGATGAAACAACTAGGCAATGTAGTAATAGCCAATTTAGGAGGTAGTTGTTTGGAAGATTATCTTGAAGGTACTCATCTTCTAAATGGTACCGGCGTTGACATCATTGAACTCAACATATCATGCCCCAATGTAAAAAGTGGAGGTATGGCTTTCGGTATTCAAGCCGATGTAGCTTACAAAATGGTAAAGCAAGTTAAAGAAATTTGCACCAAACCTTTGATGGTAAAACTTTCTCCAAATGCGGAAAACATAATTCAAATGGCAGAAGCTTGTGAAAATGCAGGTGCCGATTCACTTTCGTTGGTTAATACTTTTAAAGCATTGGCTATCAATGTCAAACAAAGAAAACCAGTTTTCGAAAATCTATATGCTGGATTATCGGGTGCTGCCATCAAACCTATTGCGTTGCGCATGGTACACGAAGTTGTGCATCATGTAAAAATTCCTGTTATAGGCATGGGAGGCATCAATACAACTGAAGATGTTATTGAGTTTATCATGGTTGGGGCATCGGCGGTTCAAATCGGAACTGCCAATTTTTCCAATCCTTTAATTGGAACACAACTGATAGAAGGCCTTTCCAGTTACCTTGAACAAGAAGGAATTAAAAATATTAATGAAATCAAAGGCATTATTTAGTGAACATCCAACTGATAAATCATATAGAGCAGATGTTCCATGGTTTTGGTAATTTCACTCCAATATTTTTTCACGGCTTTTACACTGCCCTGAAGTGTGTATATTGTAATTTGTTCAATGGTACCACAAATCGATTTGCTTAGCAAAACTTTCGGATTTTCTGTTCTATATTTCAATCTGATATTTTCCATAATTCTCGGCGCCTCTTTGATTGAAAAAGTTCGAAGAGGTGCCGATATTACAAAACACTTCCTGTTGTAAAAACAAAATCCGCTTTATTATCATGAATAGCAGCCAACACAACTTTTCCAATTTCATCGGGAACAATAGATTTTTCAATATGAAAATCTATGCCCTGATTTTCCAAAAAGTTGAATAATAAATCCATGACAACTTCTCTGCTTTTATCTTCATAAATGCCTGCATAAGCTAGATCACCAATCGTAATCAATTTATGATATTCCAAACCGCCTCCAGCTTTCAAACTGCCGCCTCTCACAACATGGCAAAAATTCCCTTTTTGAGACACAAGTACTCATTTCATTAAAGATGGTACAACTGTCTCCATGGCAATATTTTTCGATTTGGGTAATTTCCAATTCAACTTCTTCCCCAACAAATCAATCCAATGGTTTTATCTTGTATAATAAAAATCTCTCCGTGGTAATATTTTCCGCAACTTCACCGTAGGCAATCATCCGTTTTTTCCCTTTTTCAAATTTACGGATACTTTCTATAGCCAACATGCTTATTTTTCAATGCCAATCTGCACGATGGGCATCTTCCGTTATTCCTTTTTCATCTATCAAGATAGAAGGAGCAGGATTTTAATAGTACCTTTTTTCTCCGATATATTAACAGATTGAATTGTAGTCAACATTATTGACCTATATTTTGATATTTTTGAAATCCTAAATCACCTGTTATGGAACCTGAAATCAAAGAATCTTCATTATGTGATAAAGGTGAAAACCGTAATTTCTTTACCAAATAATTTCTTGATGACAATAATCCGTATGCACTATGATCTTTTGACACCATGTTGGTATACTCAATCCGATCCTGCACAATACTACTACTTGGGCTTGATACATCTACATAAGTAACAAAATCTTCCGCAGCACCCCAAATCACAATTTGCATGCAAAATTGAGTATCAATATAACGAATTACTTTACTATTAGGGCTTAACTTACCGGCCACTAAACGATAAAAAGATTTTGGTATAAATTCAATTTCTACAATTTTACCGGTAGAACGAACCAATGATGAATTAATTTTTGTGGAAATGGTGTCATGTTTAATCACCCCCCCTGTATTTTTATCTACTTCATAATAATAGAAATAGAAATAGGCATCATAGGCAACTGCATTTTTAGCACCATTAAATTTAATTCTGGTACCTTTACTTTCCATATCCATGTAATCAATATAATTAAAAGGGGTGTCAAAAGTAAAATCATTCACAATGTTCGTTGTGGCAGTCACTTTTTTTCCTGTTTTATTATTCACAATGACCAATTGATAAGTGGCATCTTGTCTTAACGGGGCTTTGGTATAATAAAGCACCTGAGTCGGATTGGCAAAAATACCCGGTCTCTTGGGAATAGCAGTGGTTGTATCCAAAGGAATAATACGTGTAATAGATTGATTAATAGATTCTTCCAGCGTAACCGTAATCTCTTTATAGTATGAGATATTTTCTAATTTTCCTGCCGCCACAATAGCATTCCCATCCGTTAAAAATCCTTTATAGATCTTGATATAATGGGCACTGTCTTTGGGATTTAAAATACCATATGCAACCGTAATATCTTTATATTCAGCCGTAAAATCCAGCTCAGGTTTACATCTCGAAAAAAGCATCACTACAAGCAACACCGATAAAATAGGTATATGATATCTTTTCATCTATAAATTATTGATTTTAACTATTCATAAGGTTCAAAGGTATCGCGAACCCACTTGGTACCTTGACGTTCTCCTTTTTTATTTATTTTAGTATTGGGAGTATATTTTTCATTAAAAGAATATATCAATCTTAAAGTTAGGACGTTATTATATTGATTTCGTTCCCACGTTTCCACATTCCCATTGGTTTTAAGCGTAGTATAAGTCATTTTCCGAATCGGAACAAACGAATATTGGAATCTAAAATTAAGTTTAAGGCCTTTATAAAGCCTGATTTTAACATCGGCAATAGCACTCCAATCGTTGGTACGATAAGTTTTCGATCTAATATCGGTGGTTCTTCTGTATCCGTTATAGATTTCTTTGGCATATACCAATCTGCCCCAAGCGGCTCCTAAACCAAAAGCAACTCCTGTTTTAGGGTCTTCATAATGGAATACCAGCGGAATTTCGACATAATCCAAATTAAGCTTGCATTTAATATTGGGATTAAACGGATAATCGGGATTTACATCCTGAAACATGCTTGGGGCATAAGCTTTCAGATCGAAATATTGTCGACTATAAGATCCTTTTTGTGTATAAAGCAATTCTAACGTAGCAAACCAACATTGATTTTTATGTAATGCCAGCATGACAGAAGCCCCTCCGTTGATACCAAATTTTTTATAACCGGCTACTTCA
>JAVWBZ010000050.1:0-9043 GCA_036649255.1 Bacteroidales bacterium | reverse complement strand
CCATAAGTCTTGCGAAAACGATAGCCATTGCTCTGATCTTGATCCGAACGATTGTGTGCTTCACGCTCCGATTTCATTAAAATCTCTAAACTCATCTTCAAAACTTCTTCCATTCCCGATTCTGTTTTGATGATTTCTTCTAAAATAGTGTACTTTTGTGCTTGTGTAAATTTCATCGCTTTTGTCGTTTTTATTGCAATTACAAAATTACAATGTTTTGAAATTTACACACTTTTTGGGACAGTATCGATTCTAACGATACCAGCACTAAACGCTTTGTTTCAAATATGATTTTCATTACAAGATTAGTATAATAATGCATCCTTTACTTTAAATAAAGATAAATTTTATTTGTAGTTTTTATTTAAGCTCCCCACCCTTTCAATATCTTGGATGGTGCAAAGCAATAGTACTTCTGATGTATTCTCTATCTAAATGGGTATAAATTTCCGTAGTGGTAATACTTTCGTGCCCCAGCATGTCTTGTACTGCCCTCAAATCTGCCCCACCGTCAATCAAATGGGTAGCAAAAGAGTGTCGGAAAGTATGCGGGCTTATGTTTTTGATTATTCCAGCCACCTCCGCCAATTTTTTAATCATAATGAAAATCATTTCCCGGGTTAATTTACTGCCTCGTCGATTGAGAAAAACAATATCTTCATTCCCTTTTTTGATCTTTATTTGACATCTTTCTCCTTCTATATATTGATTAACGGCTTTTTGGGCAGTAGACCCAATAGGAACCATCCGTTCCTTGTCGCCTTTCCCAATCACACGAATAAATCCTTCTCTGAAATAGAGTTGTGATATTCTCAAATCAGTTACTTCACTGACACGTAAACCGCAACCATACATAACTTCCACGATCGCTTTATTACGGTGTCCTTCCTTTGTACTTAAATCAACTGTTCCAATGATGGCCTCCACCTCCGGAATGGAAAGTACTTCCGGTAACTTTCTCCCTATTTTCGGCAAATCAAGTAATTCAGTAGGATTGATCTCTATCCATCTTTCATACATCAAGTATTGATAAAAAGCTCTGATCCCTGAAATGATACGAGCTTGCGAACGTGCCTGAATCTTCTGCTTGTACAAATCGGCTATAAAAGCCTGTAAATCTTCCAAAGTAATCTTATCCAACGATTTAGAATCTCCTATAAAATCACGAAATTTTTCAATATCATGCAAATACGCTTCCACTGTTTTGGGGGAGAGTGATTTTTCCAGTTGAATATATTGTCTAAATCGAGCTATAAAATTTGTTTGCAT
Organism: Bacteroidales bacterium; assembly: GCA_036649255.1. Classification (GTDB taxonomy): domain Bacteria; phylum Bacteroidota; class Bacteroidia; order Bacteroidales; family WCHB1-69; genus JAVWBZ01. The sequence continues at coordinate 7,774 of JAVWBZ010000050.1, read as the reverse complement.
GTCAAATAAATTTCTCGCGGCAAAGGTAGAAAAAAAATCGTATTTTTGCATCCAATTATTTACCACTCAAAAAATTAGATGACTTATCCTCATACATTTGAAGAAAAAATAGGATTCGATACCATCCGCTCTATCATCAAAGAACAGTGTATTAGCAGCATGGGTATTCAAAAAGTAGAATCCATTCGTTACTCTACTTCTTTCGAAGAGATTCTCCTCTTATTGGAACAAGTAGATGAATTCAGGCAGGTAATTCTTTTTGAAGATCCTTTCCCAGCCCAAGATTTTTATGATTTAAGAGAGGTTTTATCTCATATTCAGGTAGATGGAACGTACATAGAGTTGGATGAACTGGCCATGTTGCGTAATTTCATTCAAGCCATCATTCAATCGTTTGTTTATTTCAAAATCAGAAATGAAGAAGGTAAATTTCCTCGTCTATGGACTCTTTGTCAAAATATTATCATAGAGAAACCGCTTCTGGAATCCATGAATAAAATTCTGGATCCTAAAGGAAATTTACGAGACAATGCTTCCGAAGAACTTCGTAGAATCAAGAACGAAATAAACAAAATCTCGGGAGAAGCCGACCGTAAAATTAAAAAGTTGCTTCATACTGCCAAACAAGACGGATTGGTAAAAGAGGATGCTGAAATGACCATCCGCAACGGGCGGCTTTGTATTCCTGTGCCAGCTCAGTTTAAACGTCGACTCAAGGGTTTTATTCACGATGAATCGGCCACCGGACAAACCGTTTTCATTGAACCTACTGAAGTTTTCGATGCCAATAACGAACTCAAAGATCTTCTGAATGCTGAAAGAAGAGAAATTATCAACATCCTAACTTCTATTACCAATGAAATCCGTCCTTCTATTCCCAACTTATTAATTGGTCACAATTTCATAGGAGATATTGATTTTATTCGTGCCAAAGCCAAGTGGGCAATTGAAATCAATGGAGTTTTACCTCATCTTTTTGATACCCAGATTCTCAATTGGCAAAAAGCCATTCACCCTCTTCTATTTTTAAATTTTAAGGGAAGTGGTAAAAAAGTACAACCTCTTACAATCAAATTAGAAAAGGAGGAACGAATTTTAATCATTTCAGGACCTAATGCTGGTGGAAAATCGGTATGCTTAAAAAGTGTAGGCCTGTTACAATATATGGTACAATGCGGATTGTTGGTTTCCATGCAAGATAGTTCCGATATGGGAATTTTTGAAAATTTCTTTATCGACATGGGCGATGAGCAGTCGATCGACAACGATCTCAGCACCTACAGCTCTCATCTCCGAAATCTTAAAATGATGATTGAAAATCTCAATGCCCGTTCGCTCTTCTTGATTGACGAATTCGGTTCTGGAACCGAACCTGTATTGGGTGGAGCCATGGCCGAAGCGATGTTGGAAACCATCTACCACACCCAAGCATTCGGTATTATTACCACTCATTATGGAAATCTCAAAATGTTTCCCGACCAACATCCGGAAGCCATCAATGGAGCCATGTTATTCGACACACATGCTCTTAAGCCTCTTTTTCAATTAAAAATAGGGAAACCAGGAAGTTCTTTCACTTATGAAATAGCTCGTCAAATAGGATTACCAGAAAAAATTATCAACCGGGCTATCGAAAAATCGGGAACCGCACAAATTGATTATGAGAAAAAATTAGAAGAGATTGAAATAGAGAAGATTGAAACTGAAACAAAACTGCGAATGGTGCATGCAGCCGACGATCAATTAGCCCATATGATAGAAGAATATGGGCAAAAATTCAACGAATTGGAAAAACATCGGAAAGATATCCTACAAAAAGCAAAAAATCAAGCCACTTCCATTCTCGACAGTGCCAATAAAATTATAGAAAAAACCATTCGGGAAATTAAAGAAACCAAAGCGGATTCTACGAAAACCAAAGAAGCCCGAAAAGAGATTATTCAACTCAAAGAAGAGTTTAAAAAAGAGATTGAATCCATTGAAAAAGAAGAAGTCATTAAACCCATTGTTCCTCTTAAACGTGCTGAGTTCAAGCCCAAAACAGAACTAAAACCCGATGATACGGAAATCAGGATAGGAGATTCTGTTTTTATGGCTGATACTCAAATTGTGGGCGAAGTAACACAACTCAGCGGCAACGATATTACCATTTCTTTCAATTCCATTTCTTTTAGAACAACGAAAAACAAAGTGACTAAAATCAGTAAGAAAGAGGCACGGAATGTAAAACGAACCGGCATCAAACTTGATGGAGGTTCTTTATCGGAAGCCATGAATAAAAAAATAGGTGCTTTCAAAACCACCTTGGACTTACGGGGCAAACGTGCCGAAGAGGCACTCAATGAGCTGGAAGTTTATCTTGACGAAGCTGTTTTGTTAGGAATTCATCAAGTCAAAATATTACATGGTACGGGAAGTGGGATTCTTCGACATGTAGTACGTCAGTTTTTAGTTAAACGGAAAGATATCAAATCTTTTTGCGACGAAGTGTTGGAATTGGGAGGTTATGGGATCACCATTGTCACTTTATAACATTTTAAAATTCTCTTCCAATAAGATTTAAAAAGGGTATCGAAATTTACACAACATGAATTTAACAAGAATCGTTCAATCATTCAAAACATGTTATTTTTAGCTCCAGAAAAGACCTACAAGCTTTTACAGCAAAACCAAGGCGCTTTTAATTGATACCCGTCATGAAGAAGAGTTTATATATATATACAATAAGTATCTATTTTGGAAAATTGTCGGCATTTCGCGTTAGACGATATTTTAATCAAAAAAGATTATCACGGCAAATCGGGGATCTCAATCCTGCCTTTTTAGCATTTTTCGAACACGATCAAGCCATCATTCTGGCATATAATACCGGTGTAAAAATCAAAAACATTGCAAGCGATCTCAGAGCAAAGGGAGTTTCAAATTTTGCCTGTTTAATCGATGGCATCTTCGAATAGGAACGCGATCAGATGCCTGTCAGAAAAGACATAACACAACAGCTCAACGTCAATTACAGAAAAAATTCAATATGAAATTGACCTAAAATCGTAACACTATCCTAACTTTGCTTTGTAAGCCATATAATCACCGGGTTGTGCAAGCGGAATAAATTCTCCATCTTTTTTCACCACCCCAATGGCAGGATGTTTTACTCCATTAAAAAAAGTAGTTTTTACCATGGTATAATGAATCATATCATCAAATACTATTCTATCGCCAAGTTCCAATGGTTCGGGAAATGCAAAGTCGCCCATTCCGATATAATCGCCCGCCAAACAGGAACATCCCCCCAAACGATATACATACCGACTTGTTTCATCGGGCTCGGTGGCATCAAGCACCAAGGGTTTATAAGGCATCTCCAGGCAATCGGGTAAATGGCAGGAAAAAGAAATATCAAGCATTGCAATTTTAATCCCTTTATTTTCCACAATATCTTCAACGGTTGAAACCAGAACACCGGTCTGCCATCCCACTGCCTCTCCCGGTTCTAATATCACTTCCTGTAAATGAGGATAACGTGATTTAAAGTCCTGTAGAATTTTTATCAAGTGAGCCACGTCGTAACCTTCACGTGTAATATGATGCCCTCCTCCCATGTTAATCCATTTACATTCTTTAATCAGATGGGCAAATCGGTCTTCAAAATGTTTCAAACAATGTTCCAACGCATAACTGTCGTTTTCACACAGTGCATGAAAATGAAGTCCTTCAATTCCCTCTGGCAAATGAGAAGGCATTTGCTCGGCCAAAATTCCCAAACGCGAACCTGGCAAAGCCGGGTTATACAAATCAGTTTCAATTTCGGAATATTCAGGATTCACCCGCAGTCCAAAGCTCACTTTTTTAGGAAATGACAAAGCTTGGTCTCGATATTTCATCCACTGGGTCAACGAATTAAACGTAAGATGACTGCTATAGATCAACATGGATTCAAACTCATCTTCCAGATAAACGGGAGCATAAGTATGGGCTTCACAGCTCATCTCTTCTGCAATAAGCCGAGCTTCGTTCAGCGAGCTTGCCGTGCCTCCCGACAAGTATTGCTTGATTAGGGGAAAAGAGTGCCAAAAAGAAAAGCCTTTCAATGCACATATAATAGAGACTCCAGCTGTTTTTTGCACCAAATCAAGAAGTTGTAAATTGGCCTCCAAAGCCTCTTCATACATAATATAACAAGGAGATGGATAGGATTCGAAATTTTGTATTGACATCGATATTATTAATTTAAATGATGATGATTAATTTCACAACTTTATTAAAATCAAATTGTTAAACGCATGATCAAAGATTGATGCTGCGGAAATTTTTGAATAAGCTGTTGAGAATCAGCAAGTTCAAAATGATCGAAAGTAAAGGCGGGAACCACTGCACATCCCACCAAGGTAAAACCCTTTTTGGAAGGGATATCGGCCGCAAACCATTGATTGGGATAAATAACAACCTGACATTCCCCTTCCAGCGACAAGGTATGTATGATTAACTCCCCCCATTCATCAATTACATAAAGAAAAATAGGTTCGCCGGCATGAAAATACCATATTTCAATATTGGAAAGACGATGAAAAGCCGAAAATTGCTCATTTTCCAATAAATAGTAGATGGTAGACACCGATTTCTCTTTTTCTTGATTGGGTTCGTTTCCATATAATTGACGAAAATAGCCTCCTTCCGGATGAGGTATAAGTTGAAGATTACGAATAAGTTGCGCTGCAGTCATAAAAATTTATATGAAAAGCAAAAATAGTGAATTTATTTTTATCTTTGCGATATGATTTCTTTGTTTAACCCTTTATTAAAAAACGATGAACTCCTTGAGTATCTTCCACAAAGGAAACCTTTTGTTTTGGTAGATAGCTTTTATGGGATTCTAGATGAAGCAGCCTATACTTCTTTTACCCTACAAAAAGAATCTATTCTGAGCAACGAAAAGTGGTACCTTGAAATGGTAGCCATTGAATTTTTAGCACAGTCGGGAATTATCATGATGAACTACAAAGCAAAACAAAACAAAGAAGTTGTAAATATCAATCAACTATCGGGATTTATCTGTAAAATCAAAAAATTTCAATTTTCTGGTACTCTTCGGATTGAAGATCAACTGATAGGAAAGATCATTTCAACATATCATTTATGTAATATGATGATTCTTCATGCAGAGTGTTATGTATCTCATAATAAATTATTTGAAGGCGATTATGAAGTATTGAGTCTCAACCAAAATAAAGAATGAAGCAACCTATATATGATATTGAGAATATGGAAAAGAGAGAAGACGAATTACTTTTCTCTGTTAAATTAATGGCGGAACATCCTATTTTTAAAGGGCATTTTCCGGATCATCCTATTCTGCCGGGGATTATCTCTATTTACATGGTCAAAGATTGTTTCTCACAATATCATCATGTTGATTATACATTCTTCCATATTATTCAATGTAAATTTATCAAAATCATTGACCCCACCCTGCATTCAAAATTAAATATCAGTGTTAAAAATGCATTATCGAATGATAACAAGATAGAATTATCAGGTAAAATTTTTAACAAAATAGAAACATTTGTAACATTAAAGATTTTGATTGTATAAAAATTAACTAAATCTACTTTATGAACTATCAACATCAAAAAGCCGAACATTGTGAAAATGGTGCCATCAAAAATATTTTACATCATTATGGATGGGAAATCAGTGAAAATCTGATATTTGGAATTGGTTCTGGCATCTATTTTATACATGTACCTTATATACGGCATGAAAATATGCCTCTAAGTATGTTTCGAACGGCTCCTGTTCAAATTTTTCAGAATTTAGCCAAAGAATTACATCTCAAGTTGCATACACAGCGATTTATCATCAAGGGAAATGGCATGAAAAAATTAGACAAATTGCTGGAAAAAGAGATTCCTGTTGGAGCCGTAGTAGGGTTAAACCATCTTCCCTATTTTCCAATGGAATTGCGTGGAGAATTCAATGGTCATCATATTGTTGTTTATGGAAAAGAAGAGGATCGTTATTTGATCAGCGATACGTTTCCTCTTATCAAGGGAAAAGAAACGCTTACCTATGATGAATTAAAAAATGTACGGTTTACCAAGGGGTTGTTATCTCCCAGGGGGCAATTGTTTTACATCACGAAAGTGCCTTCGAAAGCAGATTTACCATCAGCTATAAAAGGAGGAATATCAAGAAGTTGCAACATGATGTTACAACAAAAAATCCCCTATTTCGGGATCAAAGGTTTATACTATTTTGCTGACCAGATGATGTATTGGGGAAAGCGTTATGATGCAAAAGAATTGAAACGTAATATCAGACAAATGGTAAGATTACTGGAAGAAACCGGTACAGGCGGATCAGGATTCAGGTATTTGTATGCCGGCTTTTTAGAAGAAGCGGCCTCTGTTATACACCATACAAAATTGCATCTGATTGCAGACCAAATGCAAAATATAGGCGATTTATGGAGGTATATTGCGACCGAATCGTTACGTTATAGCAAATGGGCAGGAAAAGAGAATATAGAAATTAAAACCATTTTCGAAATTGCTGGCATGATCAAAGAGGTTGCTCAAAAAGAAGAAAAAGTTTTTAAAGATTTAATTTGCATAAATTAAAAAACATATTATTTTTGCAGAATTAAAAATAGAAAATATCTTTTGACCTTTTACGGCAAGACTTATTGTATGCTCATTAATAAACTAATTTATGAGATTTAAATTAATCCTCAGCGTAAACAAAGAAGTTTTTGGCAATCTTCTTCCTATTAATTACCAATATGAACAATCGGCTACCATTTATAAAATATTATCACGTGCCAGCAAAGAATATTCCGAATGGTTACATAAAAACGGTTATCAAATTGAAGGAGGAAAAAAATTTAAACTATTCACTTTTTCACCTTTGAAGATAGAAAAACGCAAAATTTTAACCGATTCTGAACGGATTGCCATTTTATGTGATAAAGTTGAATGGCAAATCAGTTTCTTCCCCGAAAAATCAACCGAAAAATTCATACAAAGTTTGCTCAATAATCAAATTTTTGAAATTGGCGACAAAAAATCGGTAGTACAATTTCATATACAACACATCGAATTACTGCCACCACCCTTAATTACAGAATCGATGACTTTTAACACCATGTCGCCCATTTGTATTCGCCAAAAGCGGGAAAACGGAACTACGGAATATCTTTCACCCGATGATCCGAGGAGTAAAGTGGCCATTTTAAGCGGCCTTTTGAGCCGTTATGAATCCTTTTACGGTCGGCCTTATCACAAGAGTGTTGATTTTAGATTCGTTCCTTTCGGTAACATTAAGAAAAAGCTCGTTACCATCAAAACCGGTACCGCTTCCCAAACCCGGGTTGTGGGATATAAATGCAAATTCAACATGCAAGCCCCTGTAGAACTGATGCAAATTGCTTACGAAAGCGGTGTGGGGGAGGAATGTGCGCAAGGGTTTGGGTGCATTAAAAATATAGTGGAATAAAAAATAATAAAAATATGAGTTTAGACACAGTATTGCAAATAGGAAAAGTATTAAGACAATCAAAAGATAACTTAAAGTATTTCAAATATGTGGAACCTTGCCCAAGAGACAGTAAAGGAAATTATCCTTTGTGTATTTCTATTCCTATAAAAGATGATTTTTCCATAAATTGGGAAGCGTGTAAATTAACACCACAGAATGAATATGACAAGTTGTATTACTTGAAATTTAAAACTTCAGAGAGTGATGGTTCAGTAAAATATATATATGGAGATATTTATTA
>JAVWBZ010000049.1:0-9076 GCA_036649255.1 Bacteroidales bacterium | reverse complement strand
TCAGAAGTAAAACCTCTTAATTCCACCAAACAACTGGCCAAGGCATCTCCCAAGGCCAACTGGGCAGTAGAACTACAGGTAGGGGCTAAATTATGAGGACATGCTTCTTTTTCTACAGTACAATTTAAAATATAATCAGCCTCCTGAGCCAAAAAAGAGGATTGATTTCCCACCATGGCAATCAACTTATTACCACTTTTCTTCAAAAAAGGCACCAATACAGATATTTCGGGGGTATTCCCACTTTTAGAAATACATAATACAACATCTACTGGTTGAATGATCCCCAAATCACCATGAATAGCATCTGCCGCATGCATAAATACGGCAGGAGTGCCGGTAGAATTGAGGGTTGCCACAATTTTTTGTCCAATAATAGCACTTTTCCCTATTCCCGTTACCACCAATCTGCCTTTTGAATTTAAAATCAAATCCAAACTTTTTACAAAATCATCATTTAAATATTGTTTCAATGCGATTAAGGCATCTGCTTCTTCTTGCAATACGCGAGATGCCGTAGAAATTATATTTTGATTCATACTTTTTACCATTCTGATACTACCTTGTTTATTCGTCGTTTTCAATACTTTTCCTAAATCTTTCAAAACCTCTTCTTTGTAAAGGTGTTTCCGCAAAAATAAGATCAAATTGTTTTTTTGTCATTTTTTCGAAATCCTCGTTTTGAAGTTGCAAAAATAGTGAAGAAAAACGAATGGCATCCAAATTGATCAATTTTTTTCTATTATGAGGACAAACATCTTGGCAGATATCACAACCAAACACCCAACAAGAGTTTTCATTTATATGATAAGTAGATTTTTTATTTTCAACCGTTTGATAGGCGATACATTTTTCCGCATCAATACGATACGGATCGGCAATGGCTTTAGTAGGGCATGCTTGCATACATAATTCACAAGTACCGCAATCACCACGTTTTTCCGCATCATACTCAAACACTTGATCCGTTAAAACGATTCCAATCACGCAAAAAGAACCTTTGGGGGTTTGAAGTAACGAATTTTTCCCAATGTATCCTAAACCGGCTTTAACTGCCCAATTTTTCTCGGAAATACAGGAACTATCTACCGTAATTCTACAAATAGCATTTGAAGCAATAGAATGGATATAGTGTACCATTTGTTGTAGTTTCTCTTTTACCACAAGGTGATAATCTTTAATATGTGCGTACTTGGCAATTAAGTATCTGTCAAATTGGGGTGTTTTATTGATTAAATAAGGATACAACACCACTATGACACTTTGGCATTTGGGAAAAAGCAGTCGAGGATCAAAACGTGTTTCTTTGTTTCTTTCCAAAAAAGACATCTCGGCATGATATTTTTTCCGAAGGGATTGTTCGAAATCATGCCATTCTTTCTCTAATGAACAAACTTTGGCAATTCCACAATCAGAAAAACCAAGAGAAAAAGCCTTTTCTTTTATAAGCTGAGCACTTAAAACCTCCATGGATGAATCATGATTCATCTTCTTTTTATTTCGGTAAATTTTTCAGGAATTCTAATTTCCGTCGGTCCGGGAAGATTCAATTTTACATTCTTCATATTCATTTCAATCTTAATCTCTTCATTTTCTTCTTCCATCACAAAACGATGAAAAAAAATAGAACTGTTATCGGCAATAGGTTGGTATTTATCATATTTTATTTTTACAGTCTTAAGTGATTCCAATTTATCCTGCCAACCATTAAATAACGCCTGAATCACTTTAAAATCTATCGGCATGCCCACTAAACTACTGGGATAATTATAGTTACCCTTATAATAACGATTCCCCATCTTGTCCACCAAAGTAATGGTATCGGGAGTCATCACCGTTCTTAGCAATTCAATACCCGATACATGAAAGGCAATATACATAATACTATCAATTTTATTGACAAAAAAGAAGCTCAAGTCTCTCGTTTGTCCATCCTTGGTAATTTGCATTTTACCCCGATAGGAAATCCATTGATAATCGGTTGCCATTGCCAGCGAGTCACCTTTTCTGACCAATGAGTCCGACGAAATAGTTACAGAATCTATCGAATCATCTTCTTCCTGTGCTGCAACTTGAATGCAAAAAGCAAAAAGGAAGCTTATGATAAGCTTCCATTGTATAGTATGACTATTCTTTAAATAAGTCCTCATTTTTTATTCTTTAAAATCATTATTTATCTCTCTGTTTGACACTTTCATTGACATCATCTATTTAAAGAGGCATTATCTAACCAAGGTAACCGTACCTGTATATTCTTTCACTTCTCCATCTAAGGTGGTAAAATTGATCACATAGACATAAGCACCCAACGGGCACAATTGTCCAGTAGAAGTTTTACCATCCCAATAATCATATGGTGTTCTGGTTCTAAACATCAGTTTCCCAAAACGATCGTAAAGGGTCATTTCAAATTTATCCGGATCAACACCTTCACCTTTAGGAGCAAAAACATCGTTCACTCCATCATTATTAGGCGTAAAGGCATTTGGTATATAATAGAAGAAAGGCACTTCAACGGTGATACGATAAGAAACAGAATCCACACATCCATTTTCATTTTTAACGGTTTGCACCACATTAAAAAAGCCTGGATGTGTATAAATATGAGAAGGAGAAGGTAACATAGAAGTATTATCCAAAGAGTATTGATCACCAAAATTCCAATGCCAAGTAATGGCATCCATTGAATTATCGTTAAAATTAACCGTACCTACTCCATTTTCCACATATACCAAAGGAGGGTCCGGAATAAAGGAAGCCATCGGATTAGCCCAGACATTAACCACATAAGTAGAAGAAGTGGTACACCCATTTTGCAAGGTAGAGGTAACGGTATATTCAGTTGTATCAAAGGGTGTAACATGAATAGTAGAAGTTACGGCTCCCGTGTTCCATTGATAAGATATTCCATCTATTGTTACCGCGTTCAAAGTAACAGGATGACCTTGGCAAACAACACTATCACCTGTAATTTGAGGATATTCAAGTGGTTTTATCGTCACAGAAGAAGACATGGTAGCAGTACATCGATTATCAAAAGTTACCGTTACGGTATAGTTTGTGGATACATCGGGTTTTACCAAACAACGGCTTTCCGTAGCACCTGAACTCCATTCATAGCTTACAATTCTGTTAGCTTCCTGACAATTAACATCAAGGTAAACCGAGTCGCCGGGACAGATTTCACCGTTAGCCGAATTCACAACAATGATAGAAGGAATATCCACCACTACAAGCACTGTATCAAGCAATTGAAATTCATCACCCGCCGCATTGGTAAAAGTATATTCAGCAATATACCGAGTGGTTGTATCAGGGCTTACAGGCAATTTTTTGTTATGTCCCAAAGCCGTAGCAGGAGATACTGTATTTTCATACCAAGTTAATTCACCCTGTTCATCCAACGGGGTGATGGGAACAAAACGCCAAGCTTCATAATTGGTTCCCAGCACTTCCCAGCCGGTCATTCCTCTTCCGGGAGCAATTACTTCCTGAGAACCAGAAAGATTTTGAAGCCCCACAATCCCTTCATTCGTTCCATTCGTAGAACCTCCATTGGTAGAAGCACAACATTTTCGATGCTTGATATGTACTTCAATAATATTGGTTCCCTCGTACATCACCATTTGATAAGTATTATACCAGTCATTCCCCTGTCCTTGTTTCCCAAACAATCCCACATTCAAATAATTAAAGACAAAAGCCCTGCAAGGACTTGTCCCCAAAACATCCATTCTAATGTCATCTACGGCAGGGTTCAAATAATATCGTGGGTCTATATCTTCATAAACACCGTAAATACAGTTTTGATAATTGTATTTTGGAATGGCTGTTGGTATATAACTAAATTTACAAAATGATCCCGATGGTTGGGGTGACAACGAGATTAATCCATTTGCACCGGGATAGGCAGTGGTATAAATTTGCCCGAAAAAACTAAAATTAAAAGGCAATGGAACAGCAGTTACCCAGTTGTCATCAGCGGTAGCACTTATGCTGGTTCCCGAATTAAAAGCAAAAGGAGAACCAAACGGAATGGAATACACCATATAGTCATTGGTGTATTGGCCGGTAGCCACATAATTGGCCTCTAACATAACGATAGGATTATCACAAGAAAATTGAACAGTATCTATCTTCGTTATGGTTCCATTTATCACCTGCCCCACGGAAACTTCGGGACAGGCAGTCCCGTCTTCCGGATTGAAAATATCAGGCACACATGAAATTGTAGCTGCCCATCCCGGCGCAGAAGTAGGAGCTGAAATGGTCAATAAAACAGTCAAAGCATAAAACAGGGGGTTTATTTGTCGAATTAAAAGTACCTATTTTCCTAGCAAGCGGATTGGCCACTAAATCGCCGTCATAAATTTCCATATTACCGCTCCCAATATTGAAAGTACTTTGATTAAACTCCAACCGTAAATGTTCCCCAATTCCAGAGTTAAATACCACTCTCCGAGTTTGAGGGCCGGAAATATTACCGGTAGGGCCACCATCATCATAAAAATTAGCATTACAAGTATAAAAAGTAACATAATCATTACCTGCACTCATCAATATATTTTCAGCCTGTAGGTTATACGAAATTACAGAGGCTTTCCATCCGTCACTAAGCCCTCCGATATCCTGCACATTATCCGTAGCAAAGACAAAAGTAAGGCATTTACCTGTAGAGGTAAAATTTCCAGGGGTACTTACCAAAGTATACGCTCCTATAAGAGGCGCATCCGTACTGTTTCCATCGTAAATAAATAAAGTATCATGATAGCCTACTGCAAATTCTTCAAAATTGACATACAGTACATAACTTGTCGGTCCCAAATTACTACATAATATCAAGGTATCATGCATATTCGGAGCATATTCTCCATTGAGACCTCCCCCATCATAAAAATGACGGGTAACCGTCTCGTCAATATTATCCACCATCCCAGTTCTCATCATAATATCCTGAGCATACATAATAGTGAAGAAAGATAAAAATAATACGATTAATAGTGATTTTTTATTCATAGTTTATATCATTTATTAAAACATGGATAAGACGAATCATTTATTTAAATGTTGCCTATCCTATTTTATTCTCCGAAAATTTCTTGTAAAGTTTTTGTAAGAGCTTCTCCTCTGAGATTTTTACTAATAATTCGACCTTCTCTATCCAACAAAAAAGTAGCGGGAATTGACGAAACGCCATAAATTTTAGCACCTTCGGAAGACCAATATTTTAAATCGCTCACATGATTAGGCCACACCAATTTATCATCGGCAATTGCTTTTACCCAACTATTTTTATCCCGATCCAGAGATACACTATAAACCTCGAAACCTTTGTCGTGATATTTTTGATACATCGCGGTTACATGCGGATTTTCCATACGACAAGGGCGACACCAGGATGCCCAAAAATCGACAAGCACTACTTTTCCCCTTAAATCCGATAATTTTAATATTTTACCATCAGGATTAGAAAATGCCAACTCCGGAGCAATAGCCCCTACGGCAGTGGAAGTAGCAGGCGCATTTTCCATTTGATAGCGTTCTTTTACCAATAGATTTTCAGGGTATTGAAGGTATAAAGCTTTGATTATTTCCGAATGCAAAGCACCATTTTTTTCTTTTGGGAAAATATCCAAAAACATCAGCACGGCCAAATCATTTTTATTTTCCAATAACAAATTTTTCAATCGAGTATTATTATGTTCATTTTCAGAGTTATACATTATTTGATATTGTTGAACAATATTGGAAATATTATTTTTCACCAATGAAAGGATTTCGTTGCCGATATTATTGGAAGCCTGAATTTTGGTTATATAATCCGATTTTTGTTGCACAACACTATTTTCATGAGCTTTCACCCCGGCTATCACCACATTGGCCCAATCGGTTTTTTCTTTCTTTTTATCAAAAATGTCGCGATACACCAAGCTATCACGGAGTAATGTCCATTTCTTCATCTCCTTCATATAACTTCCTAAAGAAGAAGTGGCAATACCATGACGGTCGTTCTATCTTTGGTAAAATCATAATAATCACCCACATTCTGCAAATAATTTTCATACGGTTCAAAAGAAGCGAGGATCTCTTTCATAAATTTATTAGCCTGATAAACAAAATTATCCAACTGTTTGGCATCAATTTTTTCTTTTTTGGAGGAAGACTGCACCAAGTTGATCAAAGAATCATTGGTGAGATAAAGAGTGGTCAAATATCGATCAACGTCCTGATTAGTTTGATGATATTGATTGAATTTTTGATAAAAATTATTAAAAAGCTGTTGGGTTGTATTACTTTGTAAAGCATGGTTAATACTATCCAACAGATGTTGATTTTCTTTTAAAATATCGGCTGCATTTTTCACAAAAGTCATGGACTTTGATCCGGAAACAGAGACAACAGATTGCAAATTATCTGCATCCATCACCACCTCAATAATTTGGTCGGGAGATAATGTAAAAAGAAAAAAATCTTTATCCGAAAATCCCAAACGATAAATATCGGGCATTTTCACTGTCGTATTAAGTACAAAAGAACCATCTGTCGCAATATCAGCCGACCCATAAGTAATTCTTTCATTTCCGTAAGCATTCAATACTTCTACCTTATTGAATTTATTATTCAATAATTTTCCTTTGATAATAGGAGATTTTTGTGCAAAGCTTATTGTTATGGATAAGGCACAGAATGCTAAAATAAAACTCTTTTTTAATGATTTCATATTTTAATTAATGTTGATATTTTCAAAAGAGTGCAAAAGTAACAAAAAAACGATTGTTCATAACTTTATTTGCTCAAAAAAATTATTTACGCTATTTTTGAAATTCGAAAAATAAATCATTATAATTTTGTAAAACATGGAAGATAAGGCAATTATAAATAAAAAAACGGAACATAAATTATCTTACAATACCCTTGAAGCCACCATTGGAACTACTGGAAAATTAACCCCTCAAGCCACTGAATTTGAAGAAGCCGTATTAGGAGCTTTGATGATAGATAATTATGCCGTAAGTTCCATTATTGATTTTCTGAATTCTCAGATGTTTTATAGAGAAGCACACCAATATATATATAAAGCCATTCAAAATCTCTTTATAAAATCAGAACCTATTGATTTATTAACCGTTACAAATCAACTACGCAAAGAAAATCAGTTGGAATTCATTGGTGGACCTTCCTATCTTGCTTCCTTAACCAATCGGGTTGCCTCTGCTGCCAATATAGAGTACCATGCTCGTATTGTAATGGAAAAGTTTGTGTTGCGCGAACTGATTTCCAATTGCAATTCTATTATCAAAGATGCTTACGATGATTCAAAAGATGTTTTGCAATTACTGGATAAAGCAGAAACCGATCTTTTCAGCATTATTCAGAACAACTTCAAGCGCGACAGTAAAGAACTTAAAGATGTGGTTAAAAAAGCGTTGGATGATTTAATGACTTTGCGTGAAAATGCGGATAATATGCATGGCGTACCCACCGGAATACGGGCCATAGATGAAAAAACTGGCGGATGGCAAAAATCGGATCTTGTGATCTTGGCGGCTCGGCCCGGAATGGGAAAAACCTCATTTGTATTGTCTATTGCAAGAAATGCAGCTTTGGAACACAACATGCCGGTTGCTTTTTTTTCACTGGAGATGTCGGCATCACAGTTGGTACATCGTTTATTTGCGATTGAATCGGGCATTTCGGCCGAAAGAATCGCAAAAGGTAAATTAGATGAAAACGAATGGATCCGTCTCATGGAAAAAATCAGCATTCTTACCAGTTCAAATCTTATTATTGATGATACTCCGGCACTTTCTGTATTTGATCTCCGGGCTAAATGTCGTCGTCTTAAACACCAACACGATATTCAACTGATCATTGTCGATTACTTACAATTGATGCAAGGAAGCGGGGATGCGGACAAAGGAAAAGGAAACCGCGAGCAAGAAATCAGCTTTATTTCGCGTTCTTTAAAAGCATTGGCTAAAGATTTAAATGTACCCGTTATTGCATTGTCTCAGCTGTCTCGTGAAGTAGAAAAACGTGCCGGGACCAAACGCCCTCAACTTTCCGACTTGCGTGAATCGGGTTCTATTGAACAAGATGCCGACATGGTACTCTTCATTTACCGTCCCGAATATTACAATCTGGAAAGCTTTGAAGACGACAGTCCATCGCAGGGATTAGCTGAACTGATGATACAAAAAAACCGTCACGGGGCCACAGAAAATATACGGGTTCGCTTCCAAAGTCAGTTTACCAAGTTCTGTGATGTTGAAGAGGGATACGCTTTTGCTTCCCCCCACGATGGAATTCAACATAACGAACAATTCAGCACTTTTGAAGCCAGCTTTAACGACGAAAGTGCTGAAAACACAGGCTCTCCTTTTGATGGTGACGGACTCCCCTATTAAATATAATTTTAATTGATCATAAAACCTGCATCCTATCATGACAAAAAAATTATCCATGGAAGAATTAGGGCGAGTATCACCCGAAGAATATAAAGAACAGGCTAAAATTCCATTGATTGTGATATTGGACAGCATTCGCAGCATGAACAACGTAGGGTCCATCTTTAGAACTTCCGATGCTTTTGCCATTGAAAAAATATACCTCTGCGGTATCACCGCTTGTCCACCTCACAAAGAAATAACCAAAACAGCTTTAGGAGCCACCGAAACCGTGAAATGGGAATATGTAGAAGACGTGGTAACATTATCCAAACAACTTCAATTGGAAGGATATTCCGTTTATATGATTGAACAAACAGATCATGCCGTTATGTTGGAGCAATTCCAATTGCCAGATGCCAAAAAAACAGCCATCGTACTCGGAAATGAAGTATTTGGAGTGGATGATCGATTACTTGATATTTGTGATGGAGCCATTGAAATTCCACAATATGGAGTTAAACATTCTCTAAATGTTTCCATTGCCGGAGGTATTGTGATTTGGGAAATATTCCGCAAAATGACCACCTGATGACTTTCTTATCACAATTAGCTGCTACAATCGTTAAAAATCAAACCATTGGTTTGAAAGATACACTTATTGTATTACCTAATAAACGGGCTAAAAA
>JAVWBZ010000048.1:0-9086 GCA_036649255.1 Bacteroidales bacterium | reverse complement strand
CATGTGGACATGATATTCATGTGGCATCGTTATTGGGTACTTTACTGATTTTAAATGACTTGAAAGATCGTTTTAGCGGTACCATAAAAGCTATTTTTCAACCTTCCGAGGAGGAATATGACGGCGGAGCAAAGTTTATGATAGAAGCAGGAGTTCTTGCGAATCCTGAAGTTAATGTGATTTTCGGTCAACATGTAACTCCCGGGCTGGAAGCTGGTACCATCGGGTTGTGTGAAGGGCCCTTTATGGCTTCTACCGATGAAATTCACCTCACCATTCATGGAAAAGGTGGGCATGCCGCTTTATTAAACGAAATTATAAATCCTATTTTAATAGGAGTCGATTTTTTACATGAATTGTATGCAATCATTGAAAAAATAAAACCATTGAACATTCCTACTGTATTGTCATTTGGAAAATTTACTGCCAATGGGCTTCCTAACTTGGTGCCCGATAAGGCCGAAATAGCCGGAACTTTAAGAACTTTTGACGAATCTTGGCGTGAAACCGTATTGGCACTTATTGAAGAAATTGCTCAAAAAACAGTTGTAAAAGAGGGTGCCTCCTGTACAGTTGATATTCGAAGAGGTTATCCTGTACTTTGTAATGAGATAGAAACTACACGTAGGGTACGTCAATATGCCGAACAATACCTTGGAAAGGAAGCCGTTTTAAGCATTCCCCCCAGGATGACAGCGGAAGACTTTGCCTATTTTTTGCAGAAAAAACCAGGTACTTTTTATCGTTTGGGCGTTTCCAACCAACAAAAAGGAATTACACAAAAATTACATACAGCCCATTTTCAAATAGAAGAGGAGGCCATTCGTACCGCCATCGGTTTAATGAGTTGGATTACGATTAATGAGTTAAAAACTATAAAATAATAGGATCGTCATGAGTTTACTTGAACTAATTTTGATTTCCATTGGTTTGGCCATGGATTGTTTTGCTGTTAGTTTCTCAGCAGGGGCTTTGCAAAAGGAATTAAAAATAAAACAAATTTTAATTTTAGCGCTTTCTTTCGGTCTTTTTCAAGCTATCATGCCTGTTATCGGTTGGTTTGGAGGAGAAGTGGTCATTCATTACATTTCCAGTTTCGACCATTGGATCGCTTTTGTTATTCTCTTCTTTATCGGAGGTAAAATGTTAATAGACGGAGTTCAACCCAATAAAGAAGAAAAAAAGATAGACGTAATGAAACCTCTCACTCTATTAACTTTATCGATTGCCACCAGCATTGACGCTCTGGCTGTAGGATTCAGCTTTGCTCTGTTAGAGGTGAAGATCTGGCTTTCGGCCTTGATTATTGGGATCACCTCTTTTTTAATGTCTATCACAGGTGTGTGGATGGGTAAAAGATTATGTTGCTATATCAAACCCAATTACGCAGAAATATTGGGTGGGTTTATTTTGCTTGCCATCGGCACTAAAATTTTGTTGGAACATTTGCTTTAAAAACAATCAATCCAGCTTTGAACATTCAAAGGATACAACAATTCCCCAAAACAACTATTTTGTCTTATCAATATTAATGATACGATATTTTTTGGTTCCCATTCCTATTTTTTCGGCATAATCAATCTGATGTTTCCCACTTACGGAGTTTTCTTTCAAAAAAGCATCCTCACACGAATGAGCCTGATCAACCAAATCGTGTGCAGCGGCCTCAATAGCCACAATGTCGGTAGAAACTAAAATACCTATATCGGCAATAAACGGTTTTTTGGGATCACGACTACAGTCACAACTTGGTGATACATTAATCACAATATTAAAATAAATATTATGAGTAAGACTGGTAGCAGCTTGCGCGTATTCAACCAACCGTTCCAGAAAAAGAGTTTTCTGCTCTAAATTACTGGGTACCGTAATGGCTTCAAAATCGCAAATACCGATACACTTCCCACAACCGAAACATTTGTTGCGATCAATCATCAAAGGATTCAATGTAATTGCATCCATCGGACATTGTTTGACACAAGCACCACATTGGGAACAATTTTGAGAATGGGTCACCGGAAAATCGTTTGTATGCAAAGCTACTTTGCCTTCTGGAGTGGCCATTCCCATAGAAGCATTTTTAATACAACCACCAAAACCAGATCCGCCGTGCCCCTTGAAATGGGTAAAGTAGATGATTGTTTCATATTTTTCAATATTCTTTCCTAATTTTGCTTTTTTAAAATTTCTCCCTCCTTTGATATCTACCTCTAAAGTCCCACCATCGTCTAAAATATCAATGGGGGCGAAAGTAAAGCCGTGCTCTTTGGCTAATTCAATATGGGTATCAGTTTGGCGACGTTTCCCTTTATACATTACATTGGTTTCTACCAATGTTGCCTTGAGGGCCTTACATAACGGTTCTACATAGGATGCCGGTACGAAATAAGCATTCCCCTCTTCTCCAAAATGCACTTTGATACCCACATTCCCTTTAACCTGATCTTGCACATATCTAAAAATTTTCATGACTCCTTCCGGAGAGATTTCTTGGGTAAAATAAACTATTGCACTATCTGCCTGAGCTTTCACTTTTAACAACGAACACAAAATGATCAAAAAGATCAAACTTATTTTTCTCATCTTTTTTTAATTTTAAGATCGCAAAAATACATTTTTCTGCCGGTTTTTTTATCATTCATGATTATTTTAAATTAAATCTCATCTTGTATATACCCGGAAAATCAATCGCAAGAGAATAAAAAGAGTATTTTCTTCAATCTAGACTCAAAAATGGGACCTTCCTTTCCAATAGGAAAAAAAAGATAAATAAGATAACCTTTATAAAAAAACATCCTTATTTTAAATCTTAAAAATCTAACTCCATTTTATAGATAAAAATCTGCTGTTATCTTTTTGTACTCTTCCGAGAATTGGAAGTTTTCATTTCTGATGATCAATTCCGTTTCAAATACCTCTTCATTCGGATTTTTTGAATAACTTGAAATAACCCTATTAGCCGGCTTTTGTGGAGTAGGTTTGATGGTTAATCGAGACGATATATATAATTTTCCGGCGGCAAGTTTTTCAAATTCTTCATTTTCCGTAACGGGCAATATCAGATAAAAAATGCCATGCTCATTGAGTAATGAAACCACTCCTTCTATCAACTCGGAGAAAGATAAATGGGCATCGCGGTGTTTGCTTTTCCATTTTTTTTCATCATCAGGTTTCAGTGCATTTGCGAAATAGGGGGGATTGGATACAATGAGATCAAAACGGTTTTGAGTTTGGTGTACATATTGTTGAAGGCTCGTTTCAAAAAAATCAATTTGTTGACATTTTTTTTTAGGAAATAGGGTCAGGTTCTCCCGAGCTTCTATAATAGAAGGAGCATCAATATCAATTCCCACAATTTGTTGATGCAAAGAAGGGTGATGTAATCCCATTTTCAAAGCAATACAAAAAGCAATAACTCCGCATCCGCATCCGATATCCAATAATGAATTCACCCGATCAACTGGTGTCAGAGCGCCCAGTAATACGCTGTCAGTTCCTATTTTCAAAGAACTTTTTTCATGATCCAAAGAGAATTTTCTAAAATGAAACATTGATTGATGTGATTTAAAAAAGGAGCTCGCACAAGCAAGCTCCTTTTATGATTTAGATAGAAAAATCAACTATTTTTTCATTGATTCGGGATATAAATACATTTTTACAAAATGATCGGGTTCAAAATTTTTCTTCATGAATGAAACAATATCTTCATTGGTAATAGAATTAACTCTTTCTACATACGTATTGATAGAATTAATATCTTCATTACTATAATATTTTGAACTGATATAACTTACCCACATTTTATTTGTTTTCAAAGAAGTTTCATGTTCTTTAATCATTTGTTCTTTTACTTTTGCTAATGTTTCGGGTTTAGGACCATTTAACTGGAATTCTTTTAAAATATTAAATACGGCATTTGACAATGTATCGGTATTTTCAGGAGAGCAACTAAACATAATCAAAATATTGTAGGTTGGTTTGGGATCTTTTTCGCAACTCATTTGTAACATTGGAGAATAAACACCGCTCATCTTTTCCCGAATAGTTTCAATCAATTCAATTTGTAAAGCTTCATTAATTTCATTAATAATGGCGATATTTTTAGGAGTCCAGGCAAATTCTTTGTTATAAGCAATTCCCACCCAGCTTTGTTGTTCGGTTCCTGCATATACATTTTCAACCATTTGTTTAGCAGGAAAATCTTTCAATACAGATCCTTTATATTCTTCTCTGTCAGACGTGGTTTGCAATGAACCCAAGTAATGTTCAATAAACTGATCCATTTCGGTTTCATCAAAATTACCTACAAAGGTATAAACAAAATCGGCAGGGTTAGCAAAACGTTGTTTGTAAATCTGATAAGCTCTTTCATAATCAGCCGACTTAACAAATTCGTCGCTCCATGACAAAGCACTGGTTTGATAAGGGTCGTTTTGTGTGATAGAACCTAAGAATTTCCCGAAGAAAATATACATTGGGTTTACTTTGAAGATTTTAAGTTGTTCAAGGTATTCGTTTGTAACCAATTCATAAACGGTAGAATCATGTCTTGGATTGGTAAAGAAGGCATGTAAATATTGAAAGAAAAATTCAAGATCTTTAGGTGTTGAAGAGCCGCTGAAACCTTCTTCCAATGTGCTGATATAAGGAGAAATTCCTGCTTTTTTACCTTTCATTTTTTTCTCTAAAGAGGAGAAGTTAAGATCGGCAATACCGGCACGATCAACAAAATCAGAAGCCAAGTTAAGAGAAGCCAAATCACATTCATAATATAAACTTGCTCCACCTTTACTTCTTGCAGAAAACAAAATTTCATCATTTTTATAATCGGTTTTTTTCAAGATCACTTTAATACCGTTAGATAAAGTAAGTTCTTTGGCACCAATACCGCTCAATTCTTTTGTTGAAACAATTTTTCCGGGTGTCAAACTATCTTTTTCAACCAATTCTTGTTCTTTATAAGTATCCACATAAGGTTCAACCTTCATTAAATCTTTATTTTTTATAATAGCAAGAACTTCAACTTCAGTAGGAACTTTCACTCCTTCTTTGTCAGGGGCCATTACAACCGCTACAAAATTATCGGGGGTAATCCATTCTTTGGCCAAAGCATTTACTTCATCCAACGTAATTTCATTCAAATATTTTTTAGCATAATTATATTCTCTTTTTGCACCCGGAATAGGATCCTGTTTTAAATAATTGCTTACATATTCGGAAGCAAAGTTTGCTGATTCGGTTTTATTTACTTCTTTAGAGGCTATTTCATATTGGTTTAACAATTCTTCTTTGGCACGTTTAAGTTCGGTTTCGAGGAATCCGTATTTTAAAACACGATAATCTTCTTTCATTAAAGCTTCAATCGTTTGATTAATTTGATTTTCTTTACAAGATGCTTGTGAAGTATAAGCATCGGTATTCCCTATAAAGGCACCATAACCAGTTCCAGCGGACAAAAAAGGTGTTTTCGGATCTTGTTGCAATTCACTTAAACGAGAGTCATACATTAAGTTGTACAATTGATGTGCCATATATTTTTTATAATCTCCAATATTTTTCATGGCAAAATGAGGATATTTACGAACCAACATCACTTGGCTTCCAGAAGCTTCTTTATCGGTAGCAATTGATACAAGAGGTTCTTTATTTTCTGCAATAGGATAAATTTCTTTCACCCGAGCCTTTTTAACTGGTTTTATTTTACTGAATTGTTTGATAATTTGTTGTTCAACTTCAGCCGCATTGATATCACCTACTATAATAATTGCTTGTAGATCTGGACGATACCAATCTTTATAGAAATTTTTAATGGTTTTATGTTCAAATCCCTGAATCACTTCAATCAATCCTATCGGCATACGAACGGCATATTTTGAATCTTTAAAAAGAACCGGCCACCAAATTTTTTGCATTCTATCTTGCGCTCCCAAGCCCATACGATACTCTTCCGTAATAACGCCTCTTTCAGCTTCAATTTCTTTGGCATCATACAACAAACCGTTTGCCCAACCATTTAAAATATTTAATCCCATGGCAATATACTCGGGTTTGTCGGAAGGCATTTGAATCATATATACGGTTTCATCAAAAGAAGTATAAGCATTTAAACCGCCGCCGAAAGAAACGCCAATTTTTTGCAATTCACTCACTACGTCATTGCCGGGGAAGCCTGTAATACCATTGAAAGCCATGTGTTCCGTAAAGTGTGCCAACCCTTGTTGGTCATCATTTTCCTGATTTGAACCGGCATTAACCGCCAATCTGAATTCAACTCGTTTTTCAGGTTTTTTGTTCTCGCGAATGTAATAAGTCATCCCATTTGCCAACTTTCCAATCTTTACATTGGGATCGGGATTAATTGGAGCATTCAAATCTTGTGCTGTCGTTAACCCAATGGTGAAAATGGCAAGCACAAGTGTTAAAAATAGTTTTTTCATAATTTTTTTGTTTAAGTTATTTACTTTGTTTATTATAAATTCTCTTATTAAAGTTGCAAAAGTAATATTTTTTTGCATTAATTTTCATCTTTTCTCTACCCGTCTTAATGACATGGTGTATTACTTCACTAATACACTGCAAATGTAATAGATTCATTCTTACAAAAACGCAAATGTATTATTTTTTTTCACATTGACATTCAGTAATTTATCTCAAAAATAAAATTGATTTCAAAAAATAAAATTAAAAAATAGAAACTTTTGAAGCTATTTTCTATTTTTACTATATTTCATTTTTCGAAGAACGATGAGTACAATACCCATCAATAAAATAATAATTAGCGGAATTACAATATTAATAATGGCATATTTATTTTTCTCATTTCTAATTTTATCAGGATTTAAAGATCCTATTTTAAAATTCTTGGCTCTAATGGACAATAAGTCATCATCCGCGCACAGATAATTCACACAATTGATAATAAATTGGCTGTTATCATACATTTTACCTGTATAAATATCATATCCGGCCGGGTAAGGCTGGTTGTATTTCCGATCGATAAAGTTACGTATAATATCTCCGTCGGAGACAAAAATCTGTCGGGTCGGTTGGCTTTTAGACAGATACCCAATTTCTTTAATAGTATCGAATTCCACTGGCAAAATTCCATTATAGGCCGATTCGAAAGTTCCTTCAACCAAAACGGCAATTGGCAAGTATTTAAAGGCATACTCCTGAATATTGGGCTTTGCCAATCCCACTTTCAACGAAACAATAGAGGGAGTGGGAACAATTTTAGTTCTCTCGGAAGAGGTTATCAAAATCGTTTTCTTAAGTTGGTCATTTTTCCCTACTAAATCAACTGTACCAGTAAAATCCGATTTAATCTCTTTCATATTTCGCACAATCGGATGTTCACTAAAATTTACCACATCGAGCGTATAAGGAAATGCCATAAATTTATATTGCGGTTGGTCGCCTATGCGTCCCACTTCAGTAGGAATACTCTGGCAACTTAAATCTTGTATTAGATTCGGATTTAGTCGCACGCCATAGCTGAAAAACAGATCATTCAGTCGCAGGTCGCGAGCAGTAGCAAAAAATTCGGGATTACGTTGCATGCTATCTATCGAAGCCGTAGTCGCATCAACCAGCCAAAGCACTTTCCCCCCACGCATAATATGTTGATCAATAATATATTTATCAAAATCACTAAAACTTTCTGTAGGTTGGGCAATGATCAGGGCATCATATTTATTTCCCTTTATATTAATTGAATTTCCAGCACTATCGGCCAATTCAATATCACGCAAGCTATTGATTTTTCCATTAATGAAGATTCTTTCTACTTCATAAAAATGTTGTAGTTGCCATGTTATCCAAGAAGTACTGTAAAAATCCAATTCTCCGTGTCCATCAATAAAAGCCACTTTGGCTTTTTGTGGTTTCATCAATCGTCTAATAACCGATATCAGGTTGTATTCCAGCTCCTGAATAGAGTAATTTAACCAATCATAACCACTGGGATCGGCCACTACCAGATTGGCGGGATATTCATTTGTTTTATAAGCTACCATGGCACCCGGTACCACAAAATGAGTGGAATAACCACCTGCATCTTCCTTGCTGATAGGAATTGGTTTTAAACCTTTTTTATTAAATTCGCCAAAAATAGCATTGGCTTCTTCCTGGGTTTTGCCTTCAATAGGGTCTATAAATTCAAAATAGATCTGATTGGAATAACTTCTAAATTCTTGAAGAATATCTTGTGTCTTTTTTGCAAAAAGCTGATAATCGGCTGGTTGATTGTCACCAGCCAAATAAACTCTGATGTATACTTTATCTTCCAGCTGTTTCAATAACTCAATAGAGGCAGGTGAAAGCGAATGTCTTTTATCTTTGGTTAAATCTATTCTGAAGAAAAGAAAAGAAGAAATCACATTAAGGGCAATCACAATAATTAAACTGGAAACAAGTCCGATAATGGCTGATCTTTTGAAACGTTTGCTATTTTTGATTATATTTTTTTTCATAATGACAGGTCAAATTTAAATTACCATTTTCTGCTGAGTAAAACTATTTTGGTACCAAACAAAAAAATAAAAATGGTACTGGCGAAATAGATAATATCCCTTGAATCGATCACTCCTTTGCTAATGGAAGAATAATGGTGTTCAATTCCGATGGTTTTAATAAAATAGCCAAAATTTCCCAATGAATCGAAAGAGTATATAAATTCAAATCCGAAGAACAGAATAAAGCAGAGTGGAGCTGCCAAGATAAAAGCAACAATTTGATTATTGGTAATACTGGAAGCAAATATTCCGATAGAAATAAAAGTGGCCCCTAACAAAAGCAATCCCAAATAAGATCCCCAAGTACTTCCCATATCAATATTGCCAGGAGGATTCCCCAGATTATAGACGGAAATGATATAAATCAACGTAGGCAACAAAGAGATCAACAACAGTGTAAAACACGACAAGAATTTCGCAAAAATAATCTGATTGTCCGAAATGGGTTTGGTGAAGAGTAATTCCAACGTGCCAGCTCTTTTTTCCTCTGCAAAAGAACGCATGGTAATAGCAGGAACCAAAAATAAAAAAAGAAATTGAGCCATCCCGAAAAGCCCTTGCAAATCGGCTAAT
>JAVWBZ010000047.1:0-9120 GCA_036649255.1 Bacteroidales bacterium | reverse complement strand
CTTTTGGTCAAAATGTGGTCATTGCCGATGGTGATTATGCTTATGCAAAAAAATTGGCAGCCGAGTTTTCGGAGAAATACCATGTGATGATTTCTGCCGGTAATATTGACCCAATTCGGGTGGAGGCAAAACGCACCATGGTGTTTGAATTTATGCGTCAATTAGGTGCCATGCCTGATGTTTATTTGCAGGCTGTTAGCGGAGGTACCGGACCTATTGCCATTGACAAAGGGGTACGCGAAATGGCTTCCTATGGCCATACGGTGACCTTGCCTCGTATGTTGTTGGTACAGCAGGATTTATGCGATCCCATGGTGCAGGCTTGGGAAAATGCAGAAAAAAACGGATTTCCGGAAGGTTATGAAAAAAATTATCCCGTGATTCACAATCCTGCTACGTCGGTATCGATTTTATCGACCGGCAATCCTGGTATGTTTCCGGTGGTGGCTCCCATTGTGAAAAAAAGTGGAGGCTCTTTCCTTCGTATCAAAGAGAGCGAGTTGGTTGATTTTGGCCGTATGGTTTACAACAAACGCGGTGTTTGTTTGGGCCCTGCCTCTATGGTTTGCTTGGCTGGTTTTTATCAGGCATTGGCTGAAAACAAAATAAAAAACGGGGAAACCGTTTTAATCAATGTGGGAGAAGGTGCCGATAGAGCTACATATTTTTCCGCAAAGGTGAAAAATAACTTATAAAAATTTTAATTGGCCGGGTGCAGATGATGGAATAGCTTTTCTGCCTTGGCTTTTCCTATGGTAGCAGTTAATTCTTCTTGGCTTGCCATTTCTATCCGTTTTACGCTTTTAAATTCTTTGAGTAATCTTTCTTTCAATACTTTTCCTATGCCAGGAATCGTATCCAGTTTCGATTCTATGCTTTTTTTAGCGCGTCTTTTTCGATGATGGGTAATGCCGAAATGGTGTACTTCGTCACGAATACGCTGTATCAGTTTCTGGGCTTCCGATTTCTTATCTAAATAGATTGGAAATTCATCCCCCACTTTGTAAATATCTTCCAATCGTTTGGCAATACCTATCAACATGATTCTATGGGCAATACTCAACGTTGACAATGCTTGATAGGCGGCATGTAATTGTCCTTTCCCTCCGTCAATAACAACCAAGTCGGGTAAAGGTTTTTCCTCTTCCAACAAGCGCTTGTAGCGCCGATAAACAACCTCTTCCATGGAAGCAAAATCGTCGGGGCCTTCTACTGTTTTGATATTATAATGACGATACTCTTTTTTGGCCGGTTTGCCGTTGAGAAAACATACCATGGCAGCCACTGGTTCTTCGCCTTGTGTGTTTGAATTGTCGAAACATTCTATATGTACCGGTAACTCTTTCATTCCAAGTGCTTTTTGGAGCGCAATCAAGACGCGTTGCTGATGACGTTCGGGATTAACAAGATCCAAACGCTTTTTCTTTTCCAGCATGAAAAATTTGGCGTTTTTTTCGGAAAGTTCCAACAATTTTTTCTTATCTCCCCGTATGGGGACAGTAAAGTGTAATGTTTCTGTTGAGAGTTCCGGCATAAAAGGAACCAGCAATTCGGGAAACAATGTACCGAAACGTTCTTGGATTTCAAGCATTCCCAGGAGCAGAAGTTCTTCTGGCGTTTTATCTAATTTGTTGTTGATCTCTAACGTATAAGCTTGTACGATGGCTCCATCTACAATTCGCAGAAAATTCACATAAGCACTATCTTCATCTTCTGCAATGGAGAAAACATCCAATCGGGTAATTTCTGGATTGACCACCACCGATTTTCCGATAAAATTTTCCAATATCTCTATTTTCTCTTTGAGTGCTTGTGCTTTCTCAAATTCCCATCGATCAGCGCAATTCATCATCTCTTCTTTTAATTGATGAATGACCGATTTACTATTTCCTCTGATAATTTCTATGATCTTTTTGATATTGTTTTGGTATTCTTCTCCAGAGATAAAGCCTGCACAGGGAGCAGCGCATTTCTTAATTTGGTATTGCATGCAGGGCCTTTCGTTTTTCAAAAGTCTGCGACAAGTACGTAAAGGAAAGATTTCGGTGATGGTTTCCAACAATACATTCATGTACCGTACGGAAGCATAAGGTCCGAAAAGTTGCGTGTGATGCCTGTCGGGGTTTCGGGTAGAATAAATTCTGGGGAACTCTTCTTTTGAAATGGCAATCCACGGATAGCTTTTATCATCTTTAAGCATGACGTTGTAACGGGGACGAAACTCTTTGATCATGCTGTTTTCGAGCAAAAGAGCTTCCCATTCAGAATCTACCACAGTGGTTTGGATATCTCTGATTTTTAATACTAGTAATCGTAGTTTCCCGGGGTCATGTTGTTTATTAAAATAGGAAGAAACTCTTCGTTTCAAGTTCTTAGCTTTGCCAACGTAAAGAATCTTTTCATTTTCATCAAAAAAACGATAAACACCCGGTTTTTCGGGAAGAGTTTTTAGGATAAGTGAGAGGTGTTCGGATTTGGCTGTTCCCATTTCATTTTTGATTCGATGATGCAAAGATACAAAAAAGAAACAGCCCTGTCTTCTCCTAAAATAGGTTTACACAAAAAGCCTAAAATTAAAATGGGATTGTAGCAAAACTGAAATAGTGGAGAAATATACCAATAGGAAGAAGAACATGGTCTATTACTTCGTTAGATGAGAAAATGAGGGCATAGATAAAAATAAGAAGACCTAATTTTGCAGGAAATATAGCTAATTTATGTCAAAAAATAGTTTAATATTTCTATCAAAAAGAACTACAATCGCCAAGTATCGAAGAAATAAAAACAAATTTTCATCGCATAAATTTGGCCAAGCGATACGGATGGTTCAGTGTAACACGACAGGCCTATTATCAAAACAGTTTGAAAACAATAGATACGGAGTTGATAATACAACAAGTTAAGTAAATATCGAACAAACATCATAGAATAGACACTCAACTATACGAAAAACGAATACAAATAAACTTCCCCATAAGAATAAACGCCTTGCGGAGTATATTGAACAAGGTGTGGAGTTGGCAAGACAGATTCTATACTACATTACTCTTTTGAGATTTTCTCGCAAATAAGGAAAATTCGCGATATTCTCGCCATTCAAATTTGGTAATATGTATTTTTACCATCATCTTTTCGTGTAAAAATTTCCTTGTCTATCAAATCTTCTAAATCACGCGAAGATGTTCTTTCAGAAATTTTATTAATCTCTTGATGTTCTTTATTCGTGATTTTCCCATTTTCTTTTGCATATAAAACGGCTTTAACCTGCCTTTCATTCAATTCTAATTTGTTCCCATTTTCTTTGTTGTAAATTATTACTTTCCGATAAAAGCTCATAGGATTTTGGTTTTTGCAGAACAAAAAAAGTAATCCTTTTTGAGATTAATGTGCTTATATCAGCCCTTTTTTGGTAAATTTATCAATTTTTATCGGACAGGAATAATTCCAAACCTAAAAACACCTATATCGCCGTGGAAAAGAGTCAACGGAATTGGTCTTTGATTTTTTTAAAAATACGACTTCATATTCCTGTTTCTTAGCACCTACACAAAATGAATTTCAACGTTATATTTCTGAAGTATAGGTTATTATTATTCGTTCTCTTATTTCAGAAGGACTCACTAAAGAATTGGCAGGGATTACCATACCAGCTGTTGAAAAAATATTGGTGAATGTTAGCAATGATGTTGAGTTTGTTTTTTGCAAGGCACAGAAATTGCTTATTTTTATGTAAATATTCAAGAAAAGTTAAAATAAAAAAGCAAATTTATACGCTATGCCTCGCGGTGAAGTCGCAAAGATGAAGTAGAACAACTTATAAATAATACCTTATGATACATCCAGATAGTAGAACTTTGGCATGGATACAAGAGATTATCAAAAAACATAATTTTGCAGATATTATCCTAATAGAAAAAACAATACGTGCGTTTTCGCTACTTGAATCTTTAGCATTATCGGATTGTTCATTTTTTTAACCGATATACCTCATAGGACTATCTCATAGTAAAAGCGGTAGTTTACCCTCCGTTTATAATTAATCATTCTACCTCAAACTGTCTATACAAAAATGCACTTTTCAACAATCTCAAGGAATAATATATTTGAACTTGGAAAGCTAAAGGTATAGCGAAAGATGCGACGGCGAAGCCGACACGCCCTACTGTTTTTTTGTCATATATATCTTTGTGTTTGACAGTAGAATTGTCGTAGAAACGATGAAGAAGAGAAAATATAAGTTAAAAAAGAGTATAATGTGGGAATTGAGTGGAATGTAATGATTTGTTAATCATTTTTTTGTATGATACTTTTCGTTTTTTTTGAAAAATAATTTTGCCAACGGGTTAGTTTAGTAAATTTGCACCCTCAAAAACAGTATATGAAAAAGTTTAAAGATAAAGTAGTTTGGATTACAGGGGCCTCTTCTGGAATTGGAGAAGCTTGTGCATATTGTTTTGCCGGTGAAGGAGCTATTTTGGTGTTAACGGCTTTGGAAGCCGATCAATTGGAGCGGGTGAAGCAGAAATGCTTGGATGGTGGGGCATCTGATGTAGCACTTTTACCTTTCGACTTGTCTGATTTAGATCGCTTGGAGCAACTTGGCCAAGAGGCTTTAGCTTGTTTCGGCAGGATTGACATATTGTATAATAATGCCGGAATCAGTCAAAGAGCCAACACGTTAGAGACCGAAATGAAAGTGTTGAAGAAAATTATTGATGTCAATTATTATGCTCCGGTGATTCTTACCAGAGCCGTTTTGCCTCAGATGATCAAAAATGGGGGAGGGCAATTGGTGATAACAACCAGCATTGCCGGTCGTTTCGGTTTCCCGGTGCGTTAGGCGTACAGTTCTTCAAAACATGCTTTATATGGTTTTTTTGAAACGGTTCAGTCTGAGTATTACCGTAAAAATATCAGTGTTACCATTGTATGTCCAGGAAGAGTACGTACCAATATTTCTTTTTATGCGTTGGAAAAAGATGGAAAGCAACATGGTAAATTAGACGCTGGTCAGGCCGGAGGGGTTACACCTGAACAAGCTGCTTGCAAGATTGTGAAAGCAGTTTATCGTAAAAAACGCGAAGTACTGGTTGGTAGGAAAGAATTGTTAATGATCTATATCAAACGTTTTTTTCCCGGTTTGGCAGCGAAATTAGCCAGAAATATCAAATCCATGTAACTATTTTTTTAGCTGCATTACTTTATTATAGTAATATTGGGCGGAATCTATTTGCCGCCTGTTTTCAAATATTTTGTATTTCTCAATATAGGCATTGGCTGCGTTGGGGGCTAATTCAGAACATCTTGTAAAGAGTTTCAAGGCGGTGTCCGTGTTTTGTTTGATCATTTCAATTTGCCCCAATAGTAAATAGCCTTCTGCCATGAAGGGATTTGTTGAGATGGCTTCTTCAGTTAACTTTTTAGCTTTGTCTACCTCCTTGAGAAGCAAAAAAGTTCTTGCTTTTAGAATATAGGCAGAATACAACAAAGGATCCAATGCAATGGCTTTATCATAGAAAATAATGGCGGAATCAAGTTTCCCAAGATTGGTATAATTCAACCCCATAAAAGAATAAGCATCAGCCCTTTTAGGATCCAACTCAATACATTTTTGATAATAATAGAAAGAAGAATCATATTTTTCCAATTTCCCGTAACAACTGCCTAAATTAAAATAGCCGTCGCTGAAAATAGGATCGTATTTAATCGCATTCAGATAATAGGTTTTGGAGGTTTGCACATCCCCACGTTCGTAATAAATTTTGGCAATATTGCTATTGGTTGTGGCTTTTGTGGGCAAGTATTTCAAACTTTGCAAAAAATAGTGTTCTGCCGTGTCCCGATAGGCCATGTTTCCGCTTTTTACCCCGATTTGATCGTATAAGAGTCCCAGCTGTTCATAACAGTCGGAATATTTCGGATAGATTTCCGCTCCTTTTTTAAATTCTGCAATGGCTTTCCAATACGAATCGTAATAATGTTTGTCGTTTTCCTGAACTTTATTCCAGTTGGTTTCACCTTTGTTTTTCTCTTCATATTCGGTACCTTTATCACGTAGAGCCAGTCCCCAATACAGATGCATATGGGCACTTTTAGGCACTTTCCGTACGTCTGCCCCAAAAAGGGTAAATTGATCTACCCACTCAGCTGAGCGAGCGACCGTCTTTCCCGAATACAGAAGCAAGATGACCATTAAGGCAAGAGTGACGATGGGATGATTTTTTAGCGTATAAGGTGCTTCTGTGCTAATGTCGATTTTTAAGATCTTAAATAATGCAAACACAGCCGCAATCAAAAAACCTAAAGAGGGTACGAATAAAAATCGATCGGCAAATGAAGAACCAATACGGTACAAGAGATTGCTGAAAATACTCATGGTAATTATGTAAAAGAAAATACCGTAAGCCACCGGATTTTTTTTCCGAATTCCCATGATCGCATAGACAAGCAAAGCCAAATGAATAACCAGCGAAATAAGGGTGCTTGGGTCAGTAAAATGGGTTAAGGGAAATTGACTGTAAGAATAGTCGCAAACCTGTTGATAAGGAACCAACAGATTGATTAAATATCTTCCCAATAGCATGATTGCGGTAGCCCACCCGGTCAGAAGATCGCTGTTATAAAAATAATTATCCATGATAGAAACGGTGAAATTTTGAGAAGAAGGATAATTGCTTAAAACCGTTTGACGAGCAAGAAGATAGAGGATTGTTGGAATGACAATACTTGCCATTATCAAAATATATTCCTTTAGATTTGCTTTTCGGAAGAAATATAATGTTAATGGAATGACGGCCAAAAAGGTGATGGCGCTTTCTTTGGAAAATAGGGCCACTAAAAAGCCTATAAACGAAGAGAAAAGATAGCCTGTTTTCTTTTTATCTATGTATAGGATGATGCTATGTATCGTGATCAGAATAAATAAAAAAGAAATAATTTCGTCCCTGCTTTTTATATTGGCCACTACTTCTGTATGAATGGGATGCGCCGCATATAACAAAGTGATGATAAGCGGAATCCAACGAGTATATCGGTTGAATAATTTTCGTAAAAGAGAAAAGAGTAAAACACAACTTAGTGCATAGAATATAACATTCACTATGTGAGACAATTCCGGATTATCTGGAGAGAGCTGCCATTCTGTGGCAAACATCAATTGAGAAACGGGCCTGTATAAGTTATCGGTATAAAAACCGGAGCCATGTCGATAGGTTTTGGTCATGATATCTTTAAATCCGTCAAACCCTTTGGTTACATAAATATTGAGCTTATAAGCCCCGTAATCGTCTAATACCCATTGATGGTGGAATGTATTGGCATACAAGGCAAAGGCAAAAAGAAAAATTCCAACATAAAACCAACGGTCGCTTTTTTTCTTTTTTACGATAGCATGGGGCGTCGTTTCAATGATGGAAGGTTGTTTTTTTGAAACATTTTTTGTCTTTTTATAATTGTTTTTCATAGAAATAATACTGCTCTTAAATATTCGTGCAAAAATATAAAAATATTTAAGGCTAATTAAAAAGGAATCAAAATCGGGCAGGGAAAAATAAGGATAAGCTATTTTAAAAATACCACTGCTTGTCAATTGTATTTTTTTGGTCTATTTTCTGAGTTTTTTTCTGTGCGCATCTTTCGGATCGAATTTGACAATACGCTATTTTTAAATTGATTATGATCCATGATTTTTTGCAGGATGGAATTAATGCAGGGGAAACCAAAATATCTTTTATAAATTATTTAGATAATCATGAATCTTTCATAAAATCAAAAACAAGATGAAACGAATTTGTTATACGTTCTTGTTTCTATTTTGTTTTGTCTGGGGGCGCAGGAAAAATCGGCAGAACTTTGATTGGGTGGTGCGGAACACAAACCCTGATTTTTGGGGAGAGGGGATTGGTCTTATTAAAAATTATAATTCATAACTTGTCCCGATTCATAACAGACAATAAAACTTTAAAATTGTGAAAGGAAATATAAAGGGAGAATTGGAATTTTTTCTTCTCATAAACGATGATATGGAATTTTGTCTCAAATTTTCAATTGCACCTATCGACACGGAAAAAATAGGGATTGATCCTATTTGATTGACTATAAAAGTTAACAAATAATTTATGGTTTTTCTGAAGAAGGGGTACTTAGCTTTTTTTCCGCAGATTTAAAATCTTTAGATAAGATATTTAGAATATGATTCCCTCATTTTAATCAATATAGGATACTATTATTTCCCATTTTTGAAAGGAGAAAGATCAATAAAAAAGAACGGGATTATTTTAAAACGTCAGAACTTGATCTGCCCATTCGACCATTTCTACGCAATCGTTCATGGTGGACAATGGGCAAGCTTCTGTGCCCTCTTTTTGTCGGGCTTTCAAGCACGTTCCGCAAGCGAGAATTTCTCCACCTTCTTCAACAAATTTCTTTAATTGTTCGTCTACATTGTATTTTTCATGAATGAATCCCTCACATTCAACAGCTTCACCCATGAGGAAGACTTTAACCTGATGACCTTTCTTGGTTGCGGCAACTGCAAATCGGAAGGCGTTCCATGCCTTTTCAGCTTCTTTTGTGTCTATAACAATAGCTATTTTCATCTTTTTTTTCGTTATGGATTTCTGTGATGCAAGGTTAAGATTGGCTTGTCGTTCGGTTTTGCTTTCGTTGGGTGTACATCCAACGAGTAATAAGAAGATGATAAATATTACAAAGTAAGATTTACGACCAGACGTGGTCAATTTATTTTTGACAATGCCCCATTCCAACTTTTTCATGATAGATTTAATTGATTTAGGAGTTTTGTAGATGCTATCTTATTCAAAATAGGGAACAAAAATACTCAATATTTTGAGATGTTCAAAGAAATTGTTATATTTTTTTATTTTTATTTACAATATCAACAGGGAACGTCTTTTCTTCTTACTTTTATCTTCCGATAAATAAGATGGAATATATTTGAGTATGATGATATGAAATGGTTTTGTGACATAGTGCGAAATAATTCATGTATGGTAATGATAACAAACAGAAAGATATTATAACTTCTTTTTGTTAGCGTAACCGGAAAAGCTGATGCAGACAGAATAAAATCAAATGTTGCCTTAAAAGCAATAAAAAAGC
>JAVWBZ010000046.1:0-9285 GCA_036649255.1 Bacteroidales bacterium | reverse complement strand
ATCGTACCTTGCGGATCTGTGATGTTTTATGCTTAATCTGATAGTGAGATTGTTTTTTAAACAAAAAATTAATAACCATTATTAGAAGTATTTGTATTGAAACTAATACTTGAAAAAGAAGTGTATAGCTTTAATAGCCAGCATTGTAATTGCCTGAGGTGTAGGCGGCCGGACGCATAGCAGAGGGCTGGATATGGGACAAAGTGCACAATGATGTTTTGAAACAGCACCCTTGTTTTGTTCCTTATGAAGAGATCACAGAAGAGGAACGCAACTATGCCCTCGAAACTGCCCTCGAAACTGCCCTCGAAACACTAAAACTAATCAAGAAACTCGGATTTAAAATAACTAAAAATAAAAAATATTATGGCACATGATGTATTTATAAGTCACTCAAATGATAATATTATCATTGTAAGAAAAGTAGAAACTATTTTAAAAGCTAATAATATTACATGCTTTATTTCAGAGAAATCAGTCTCAGTCAGTGAAGAATGGAAAGATAGAATTGTTACAGAAATAAAAGAGTGTAACCTTTTTATTATTATCACTTCAAAATTTGCTGTTGAATCAAAATATGTAAGCAGAGAACTGGGGGAGGCAGATAATGCTAACAAACCTATTTTTCAGATTAGGGTTGACAAACATCCTCTAAGTGGTAATCTGTCACTGCCTCTTCAAGGAATTCAGCATATTGAAAACGATAGAAAGTTATCAAATATAAGCAGAATAGTTTCTTATGTGTGTGAAATATTAAATACTCCACCACCGCCCAATACTATCACAATAAAAAAAATAATATTCCTTTATACGGATTACTTATTGCTTTGATCGTTTGGTTGGATATTTATTTGTAAAGAACAGGATGTCTAAAAATGAGACAATACTGCTTGTTAGGAGTGGTACTGTCAGCGCATTTCTGAGTCAAAATCAAAGAATAACTAATGCGTCAAATATTTATATTTTTGATACCCTAAGTTACAGCGTATTAAGAATGATAAGAGAAGTCAAAACGACGGAGTCAAAAACTTTAGTGTAATTGCAATGTCTTCAACGCGGCAACTTTTAATTTGATCTGTGATACCGTTGCTAAAGAGATATTCAAAAATGAAGATCTCAAAATTGTAGAGTGTGTATTGGAAAGATCTATGACAATTTACAAGCAATACTCAATCCATGTCGGCAATTTGCTAATTTTATTGGTGAAAATACACCATTACATCTCAGAGTCTTGATTCTATTTTAACTCTATATTTAGAAAATAACAAAGTTAATATTTTTAGAACATCCTCGGAGAGAGGAACATTATCAGCATATCATAGTCGTATCTCAAATAAACTTACGGATAATAATTCAAAAATATTTTACAATTCTTTCAGCAGGACTGATTTGTCAATAAATACAAACGATATTTGTATTATTTTGTGTAGTTCATTATATTCCCCTGAGGAGAAAACATATATCTCTGACGATGGCAGAAAGTTTTACCTACTTTATAATGGAGATAAAGTCTATAAACCGCTGTATTTATACTTTGTTATTAAGCATGATCAAATAACAAAATCAATAATCAATTTTCTAAAAATTCTTGGTAAAGAAAATATTTTAGAACAAGTATCTCCTGCTTTTATGGACGAGTCAGGATTTATTTATGTGGATAACTTTTAAGATTATGACAAAGATGTAATTACATCAATACACCGATGTAATTATTATTGCAAAAAGTACAGAGAATATTATTGGTGCTTTTTTTAGTTTACCGATAGATTTGTTGTTAAACCATATTCTATAGTTGTAAATAACCCAATATCAGATTCTTTCAATGAAAAGCAATAACATAACAAACAGATCACCCCCGAAATCGAAACCAAAGTAGAAAATGTTTTAGATAGCTGGCTTACTGAATATACGGGTTTTGAAGCCACAGAGACGAGGTACTTTTCATCTTGCCTCCAGCCTGGCTTACTGAATATACGGGTTTTGAAGAGGTAAAATAAACACAAAATCTACCTTTGCAGCTACATTATAAACTAAAAAAAAGTGCTATGAATCAATTAGAAAACTCAAATCGAGAATCCTCCTTTGTAGAAGATGCCAAACGAATTGTATCGCAAGGGAAGCAACAAGCATATAAAGCCATCAACTCGGCAATAAACCTACTGTACGCTCGGAAAACGGATTGTAGAACAAGAACAACAAGGTAAAGAACACGCCAACTATGGAGGATATTTGATAAAACTTTTGTGGAAGAACTTATGAGAGAATTTGGAAAAAGCTTTTCAAAAAGTTTGTTATACTACTGCAGGCAATTTTTGTGGAATATTGACATGGTCTCATTATCGATAACTTATGACTATTTCAAATGATCAAGCACGACTATGGTACCTTAAAGAAGCTGTAGAACAAGTGTGGAGTGTGCGCACATTAGACCGAAATATCAGTACACAATATTATGAACGGCTTTTACTTTCAAAAAATACAGAACCTGTGGTGAAAAAAATGGTTGAAAAAACAAGATGCCTTCAACAAGATAAATTAGAGTTTATCAAAAACCCTTTGGTGGTTGAATTTTTAGGGTTGTCGTCAAATATTGACTTTACCGAGCCAGAATTGGCAGCCGTTATCATTAATAATTTGCAATTTTTTTAATGGAATTAGGTAAAGGATACGCATTTATGGCATGTCAGCAGCACATTAAAACAGAAAAAATGGTTATTTTATTGATTTGGTTTTCTATAATTACATCTTAAAATGCTTTGTGTTAATTGACCTCAAAACACAAAAAATATCGTACCAAGATGTAGGGCAAATGGACATGTGCTTACAAATGTATGATCAATTCAAGAAAGGAACGGACGACAATCCTACCATCGGTATTATTCTTTGCGCAGATACCAATTCAGATGTAGCACGCTATGCTACTTTGGCAAAAAACGATACATATACTTATAATCTTGTATTTCAAATATAAAAGAGTATAAAAATAAAATTAGAAGTAGATACAAATCCACCTTTACACACTTTTCTCGTTTTCCGTACTGTTGTTGCAACAATATGATAACAAATTGATAATCAATATCTTTTTCATTTTTGCGGTCAAATTGGGTGTTGCAAAAAATATATGTTTATTAGAAAACTAAAAAATAGAAGCGGAAGTATCTCTGTACAAATCATTTTCAAATCAGTTGGTAAGTACAAAATTATCAAAACGATTGGTTGTGCTACCACACAGCAGAAAACAGAGGAGTTGGAAGTCATAGCTCGTAGTGAAATTGAAAAGTTGACACCACAACCTAAATTATTTGATTTTGAAACAGATGGAACAATCGAACAGGCATTTCTTGCCCTAAGCAATGCTTCCATCCGTACTCTTGGTCCCGATTTGATTTTTGGGAAGATTTACGACTATGTTGGCTTTGGAGCTATTCAAGAGGAGTTGTTCCACCATTTAGTAATCTCTCGATTAGCTTTTCCATTAAGCAAACTCAAAACATGTAAGTATCTATATTGTTATCAGTGAGTTAATATAGATATTGATGCGGTTTATCGATTGTTGGATAAATTGAAACATAAGGTCGAACAAATCGCTTTTAATCATACTAAAAGAGTTTTACATGAGAATATTAGTATTGTATTTTATGATATGGCCACCTTGTATTTTGAAGCCAGCGATGAAGATGATTTATGCAAAACAGGATTTAGTAAAGACGGCAAATATCAATGTCCTCAAATCTTTATAGGTTTGTTAGTGGATTTGGGCGGTTATGCGATAGGTTACGATATTTTTGAAGGTAATATTGATGAAGGACATACTTTGATTCCATTTTTAAAGAAGATCAGCCTAAAATTTGGTTTGAATATGCCTATGATCAATGCTGATGCGGGATTACTCTCCAAGGAAAATATCCGAGCCTTGCAAGAACATGGCTGTAAATATATTTTAGGAGCAAGAATTAAGAATGAAACGGAGGCGATCAAACAAAAGATAAGAGAGAGTCATTTTAGAGAGGGGACGATTAAAAGTTATACCAAAAATAACATCTCCCGCTTGCTTGTAGCTTACACAGACAACCGAGCCCAAAAAGATGCGTATAATCGCAAATATGGATTGAAACAAATTAAAAAACAGATAAATACGTGGCTTAACAAAGTCAAGTATTAATAATAGAGGCTACAACAAGTATCTTCAATTGGAAGGTGAAGTAAATATTAGTATTGATTATGATAAATACCAACAAGATGCTATTTGGAGTGAACTAAAGGGATATATCAACCAATACAAAACTAAAAGACGAGGAGGTAACCGAAAACTATCGCAATTTGTGGTACATAGAACGCGCGTTTAGGATGTCGAAAAACGATTTGAGAATACGCCCTGTTT
Source organism: Bacteroidales bacterium (assembly GCA_036649255.1). GTDB lineage: Bacteria > Bacteroidota > Bacteroidia > Bacteroidales > WCHB1-69 > JAVWBZ01. The sequence goes on along the minus strand of JAVWBZ010000046.1, from coordinate 4,904 downwards.
ATCATCCATTACCCCACAGAATAGAAGCGCATATTTGTATATCTTTCACAGCGTATTGCATTTATAAAGAGTTAGAACGTGTTTTATGTCAATATCAACATTATCCATTAAACAAGCTGCGGAATTAACGCACAATAGGTGTCAAATAAATTACACATTTTGCCAGAATCCAAACAAACTAAATCCCGACTATTAAACATGGATGAGCAACAACTCGAACTCTACCAAATTATAATTCGAAATTTTTAGGGTGCCCCAATGCGGAAAACAGGTGAAAAAATATGAGGGAAATTACCTCTCTGCCAGCCGTATGGGAAGCCTCCATTGTGATAAAAAAAAGGTGATATCAAGGAACAAATGATCAATGTCGTGGCCAATATGGTCAAATAAATTATTCCGCAAACTATGCTAGATGAACGATTGAAGAAATTTTCAATCAAGTTGTGATCAAAATCAGTAAAAACACTATTTTTGCCTTTTCTTACGATCCACTGTTTAAAAGGTAAATGAATGCTGAATATTGAGGCTGTTAAACGATGAAAGAATTTCTTTTGGTGCTGGTTGGCGGAGGCTTGGGAAGCACTTGCCGCTATGGAATATCACAACTTTTTATAACCTTTCAACATCACAGTAAAGGATTTCCACTGAACACCCTGTTTGCCAATACGTTGGGGTGCTTCCTAATTGGATTGCTGATGGGATGTCTCTATAAAAATCCTTCTCATTGGAGCTATTATTTAGTAGTAGTGGGTTTTTGTGGCGGTTTTACCACTTTTTCCACTTTCTCATTGGAAATCGTCAATTTATTCAAAATAGGAGCCTATAGCTTCGCTCTTTTATATATTTCGCTCTCATTTTTTCTTTGTATAGGCATGGTCATCCTCGGATTGTGGCTGATGAAATAATGCATCAGGGCGTGCCGGCTTCGCCGTCGCGTCTTCCACTATACTCCTCGCCACTTCTCTTGGCTTTGTGGCTAAAAAAGTGAACGATTCTTTATACTGAACTGTTAGATTATTCCTCTGTAAAATCACATCCGAAGTGGTTGCGGGGTGCCGTTGCAGCCGCTCACGCAATGGAACGGTACGACTTGGCAACATGGCACTTCTCAAGTGGTTTTACTTTCTCAATTATGGTAATTATGATTTTACCAATCCTTGCTGACATAGTAAAGTGGCAATTTGAACCGCATTGGTAGCGGCACCTTTTCGTAGATTGTCGGCTACTACCCATATATTCAGTGATTTGGGCTGCGAATCGTCTCTGCGAATTCTGCCTACAAATACCTCATCTTTATCTTTGACAAAAAAAGGCATCGGATATTCATGCCGGGCGGGGTCGTCTAATACTGTTATACCGGGCATCTCTTTCAACAATCGATCGATATCCTTGAGATCATACTCATTTTCAAATTCAATATTAATGGATTCGGAATGACCTCCCATGACGGGAACTCTAACAACCGTTGCTGTAACTTGTATGTTTTTATCACGTAATATTTTACGTGTTTCATTTACCAGTTTGGTTTCTTCCGAGGTGTACCCGTTTGATTCTAAAGTGCCGCCAAAAGGAAAAAGATTGAGATCTATTTGATGCGGATAAGCTTTCTCGCAAACTTTTCCTTCTCTTTCTGATAATAATTGATTGACGGCTTTTACACCGGTACCTGTAACCGACTGATAAGTAGATATAACCAATCTTTTGATTCCATACGATCGATGTAGAGGAGCCAAAGCCATCACCATCTGAATGGTAGAACAGTTCGGATTGGCAATGATCTTGGTATTAGCATTGATTATATCACCGTTGATTTCTGGTACAACCAAGGGGATGTGATCATAACTTCTCCAAGCCGAAGAATTGTCAATAACAAAGGTTCCCTTTTTGGCAAATTGTAAGGCGTATTGTAACGAAGCATTGCTTCCTGCCGAGAATATGGCTATGTCGGGTACCGCTTTAATAGCATCCTCAACAGATATGATTTCATAAGGTTGATGGGCAAAAATAATCTTTTTTCCCATCGATTTGGCAGAGGCTACAGGAAGCAATTCGCAATGACCGAAACCTCTTTCTTCCAATACTTTTAGCATAATACTGCCTACTAATCCGGTGGCTCCAACTAATGCAATTTTCATCTTTATTTACGATTTTATTAAAAAATATTAACAACTCTTGACTTTTGCTTGCAAAGATACTATTTTTGCCAACTCGTTAAACTATAAAATACTAAAAATAACTCCCACCCTATGATGATGAAATCTTTTACATATAAACTATTCCCTATTTTTTTCTTTTTTACCACCGTTGCACATTCTCAAATATCAGATGATTTTTCGGATGGAGATTTTTCGGCTTTGCCCGAATGGATGGGAACCGTTTCGCATTTTACAGTCAATCAATATAAAGAGTTGCAATTGCAGGCACCCGAAGCAGGAACCTCTTATTTGATAATAAATGATTCTTTTATAGGAGAAATCATAGAATGGCATTTTAAAGTTCATTTAAATTTTTCTCCGTCTGATAATAATTTTGCCAGAATCTATTTAATGACTGATAATCATTCTCTTTTGTTACCGCAAACGAATGGTTTTTATCTACAATTGGGTGAAAATTCAAACCGTGATGCCATTGAACTTTTTTATCGACACGAAGGAATTGTAGAATCAGTTTGTAGAAGTGCCGACGGCTTAATAGCCAATGCTTTTCAATATAATATTAAGGTAATAAAAGATGAAAATAACAATTGGAAAATATATGTGGATTCAACCTTGTCCAATTATTTTGAATGCTGTGCAGAGGGAACTAAAAATGGTGTTTATGGTCAAGCTGTTATGGGGATTTGGTGTCAATATACCGTGAGCAATCAAAATAAATTTTATTTTGATGATTTCTATGTGGGCTCCATCCCTATAGATACGGTAAAGCCAGAAATAAGATCTATTCATTGTCAAGAAGATACAAACAGTATAATACTTGTTTTTTCGGAAAATGTATCAGAAGAAACTATTTTAAATTGCTCCAATTTTGAAGTAGTAGCGAGTGGAATCTCTCCTGCAATCTCTTCTTGGGTTGACCATAATCGAAAAACTGTTCAATTGTTTTTTCCCAATTCTTTTCAGAACAATATACCAGAACAATTGCGAGTGAAAAATATTGAAGATTTGGCAGGAAATAAAATGCAAGACACCGTAATGAATTTTGTTTTTTATAAAATTGAACGACACGATGTTGTGATCAGTGAGATAATGGCAGATCCTTCCCCTCCTATTCAATTGCCTCCTATTGAATATATAGAATTACACAATAGATTAAATTTTAAAATACGATTAAGTGGTTGGACAGTGAAATTGGGAAATTCTGTCAAATCATTATCCGATCTTGAATTGGAAGCAAAAGGATATGCCGTACTGATCCCGGTGATGTCTATGAATGATTTTGCGGAGATCGGTTCCTGTTTTTATCCCGTTTCCTCTTTGGGAATTACAGATGCCGGTCAGCAAATCGTGCTGTCTAACCAAAATAAGGAAATAATACATACAGTAAATTTTAAGCAAAATTGGCATCGAAATAAGATTAAACAAGAGGGTGGTTGGGCTTTGGAAATGATAGATGATGGGAATCCCTGCGGAGAGTCAAACAATTGGGATTCGTCCGTTTCACATACAGGAGGAACCCCCGGTCAAACCAATTCCATTACAAAAGAAAATCAAGATGTAATCGTACCCGAAATTGAACGTGTAACCCAACTTGATTCTAACGCCATACAACTCTTTTTTACTGAAACCGTGATGATGAATTGTGATCATCATACAACTCTTTTTAAAATTGACAGAAATTTACAGATTGATACGGTGAAAGAAGTACCTCCAAATTATAGATCATGCGTGATTACCTTTACAGAAAAACTCAGAGAAAATACGATCTATACCCTTTCTGTTTTAGATACAATTTGCGATTGCGTTGGAAATTTGGTAAGAAAATGGAGTAGTATTTGTTTTGGAGTTTCACGCTCTCCTGTTTATGGCGATCTGGTGATCAATGAAATTTTGACGAATCCTCCTCATAGCGAGGATGCAGATTTTATTGAAATCTACAATAAATCCGATAAAATTATCGATTTGAAAGAAGTTAAAATAGGAGCGGGTGGAGATCAATTTCCGGATAGGGCGGTTATTGCACAACCGCAAGGATATCAGCTTTTTCCGAAAATGTACGCTGTGCTGTGTAAAAACCCTATGTTGACCCGAGCATCTTATTTCTCGCTCAATCCGGAAAAATTGTTGTTGTGCGATTCTTTGCCTGCATATGCCAACGGTTCAGGTATTGTACATCTGACCGATTTAGCACTGAGTACGATTGATAAATTGATCTATGATGAATCTATGCATTATGCAATGTTAAATACATTGGATGGAGTCTCGTTGGAAAGAATTCGTTTTGTGTGTAAAACACAAGATCCAAATCATTGGAAATCAGCTGCTGCTTCAGTGGGTTTTGCAACACCGGGATACCAAAATTCACAATATATTGGGGAAATAATCAAGGATGAACAATTAACTTTGCACCCAGAGGTATTTTCTCCCAATAACGATGGATTTGATGATTTTGTAGAAATTTATTGTAAATTTTATGAAACAGAAAATAGAATAACACTGACTGTTTTTGACCGTTTCGGAAATCTTGTCAAAATAGTAGCGAATAATCAATTATGTGGTATTGAAGAACATTTTATCTGGGATGGCATAAATGATAATGGAATGTTAACTTCTCCTAACCTATACATTGTAAAACTACAATATTGGAATTTGACAGGCAAGAAAAAAACGATTAAAAAAGTAATAGGAATAACCAATTGAATACTATTGTTTTATAATTTTTTTCACGATTTGATAGTTTTTACTTTC